>CAYTWK010000040.1:0-10896 GCA_964442095.1 uncultured Caulobacteraceae bacterium
CGCATCACCGGGCTTTTTCTTTACGACTACGCCAACACCGGGAATCCCTGTTTGTTGAGCAATAACCGCACCTGCGCAAAGGATCGCGCCCAAAACGCCAAACGCGGCAAAGTTACATATCAATCTAATTCGAGATTTTCTATTCATGGCACACCTTTATTCATTGCGAATAAAGATTAGTCGTGCCGAGAAATCAAAAGGTTCATTTACAAATGCAAAAAAGTAATTTTCGCTGCAAATTTTATTAGGGGTCGATTTTAACCCGTTTTCATTGCCCCATCATGCCTTTTTTGCTTTGCCCTTAGGCGGTTTAAAGCGCCGACATAGGCCTTTGCCGAAGCCACCAAAGTATCAGCATCCGCGCTTCGTGCGGTTGCGTAATAGCCGCCCTCAGAGAGTCTAACCGAAACTTCGGCTTGGGCGTCCGTGCCTTCGGTGACCGCATGAACTTGGTATAAGTCTAAAATCGCCTCGTGCGGCACAAGGGCATGAATTGCATTAAACACAGCATCAACCGGGCCATTTCCGCGCTGGGTGGTCCAATGATTTGTGCCATCAATTTCTAAATCAATTTCGGCCGTTTGCGGACCATCGGTGCCAGCCACAACGCGCAAACGCGAAACCTTTATTGCATCATCAATATGTGTTGCGGCATCATCAACCAAGGCAACAATATCATCGTCGAAAATGAATTTCTTTTTATCGGCCAAATCCTTGAAACGGCTAAAGGCATCAAGGAAGGCATTGTCCGATAATTCATAGCCCAAAGCGTGCAATTTATCCTTAAAAGCGTGGCGGCCCGAATGTTTACCCATAACCAAATTTGTGCCGCCTTGGCCGACGGTCTCGGGGCGCATAATTTCATAGGTTTCAGCATTCTTAAGCATGCCATCTTGGTGAATACCGCTTTCGTGGGCAAAGGCATTTTTGCCAACAATCGCTTTGTTAAATTGGACCGGAAAGCCAGTAATACGAGACACCATTTTTGAAGCTTGGGTCAATTTTTCGGTGACAATTTGCGTTTTATAGGGCAAAGCATTTTCGCGCACCTTAAGCGCCATTACGATTTCTTCAAGCGCCGCATTGCCAGCACGCTCGCCGAGGCCATTAATAGCGCACTCGATTTGCCGCGCCCCGTTCAAAACCGCCGAAAGCGAATTTGCAACCGCAAGGCCCAAATCATTATGGCAATGCGCAGAAAATATCACTTTGTCGGCATTCGGCACATTTTCAATCAAATCTTTGAAAATCGCGCCATATTCATCGGGGAAGCTATAGCCAACCGTATCGGGAATATTAATCGTAGTCGCGCCAGCTTTAATGGCAATTTCGACCGCTCGACGAAGAAAATCACGCTCGGTCCTTGTGGCATCCTCGGCGGACCATTCAACATCGCCAACAAAATTGCGCGCCAGTGTAACCGAAGAATGAATTGCGTCCAAAACCGCCTCTGGCTCCATTTGGAGTTTATGCTTCATATGAAGCGGCGAAGTTGAGATGAATGTATGAATTCGCGGCCTAGCGGCAGGTCTAACAGCATCGGCGCAGCGCTCTATGTCCTTTGCGCCAGCGCGCGAAAGCCCGCAAACGACGCTTTCTTTTACGATTTGCGAAATTGCTTTGACGGCCTCAAAATCGCCCTGAGAAGCGATCGGAAAGCCCGCCTCTATGATGTCAACGTGCATTTCTTCGAGCAGTTTTGCCAAATCCAATTTTTCTTCATGTGACATGGACGCGCCTGGGCTTTGTTCGCCGTCGCGCATTGTTGTATCGAAGATAAATACTTGATCTGACACTTTTCACCCCTTAAATGCGAAAAAATTCTAAAAAAATTTATAATACGAAATTATTTACCAGTTCAAGCCTATTTTGCGTGCTTGCAGAAATAATTTCCCAAATTGGCAATTCTATCATAGATTCTTTGGCTTTGCAGCAATAACATCAATTTCAACAAACCATTCGGGGCTTACTAACTGCGAAATATAGATTGCGGTTGAAATTGGGCGGTGATCCCCAAGATATTTAATTCTCGCGTCACGAACTTTTTGGCCGTTTTGCCCCGCGACCATATAGGTTTGTAGTTTAACAATATTCTTGGCATTCATGCCTTCACTTTCAAGAATTTCAATGATATTTGAAAAAACTAAATCGGCCTGATCGGCGATATTATCGGGACAGCTTCCATCTTTGCGCACGCCTAATTGACCCGAAATATAAAATAGATCGCTATCCGCAGGAACTTTCGCAATATGGCTATATAGGCCAAGTGGGGGGCATATATTGGGGGGATTTTTAAATTCGACCTCGGGCATTTAGTCCTCCGATTGGGTTTGCCGCATTAATAATATTGGCCGCACCGCAAAAACTATTATTGCCCATATAATTGCTGCGGCAACAAAAAACAAAATCGCATTTAGATTTTCTCCCTTTAAAGCCTGACCAATACCATGTGCGCCAAATGCGATTAAAAATATTTTCGGCAAAATCCCGATACCTGTGCCAGCAATAAACCAAGATGCGCGCACGCCCGATGCACCCAATGCCAAATTTACCAAAACAAATGGGCCAGTTGGCACTTGGCGCACCAATAGACTGGTGAGAAAGCCGTTTTTGCCGATAAACCCAATTAGGCGCGCGCCCCTGCCACCCAATATTTTTTGCACTGCATTTGCGCCGCCTAATCGGCCCAAAACATAACCAGTAATTGCCGAAAACATTGTCGCCGACCAAGACATTATAATGCCTTCGGAAGCGCCAAAAACCGCAACTGTTGCGGCAATCAAAACAAATTGCGGTGCACCAAGAAATGCCAAAATTGTAAATACTAAAGTCACCGCTATTGGTGCCCACCAAACGCCCTTTAAAGTCCGAAGAAATTCGGCCACCGCGCCTTGGTTTACATCGACAAATACCATGCCAAATGCCAAAATAAGCCCCGCCACACTAAAAAGCGCAAACGCAATCCAAACCGCCCTTTGCGAGGTCGATTCCATAGTGGTGAAGAATTTTAGGGTTTTGTCCAATAGGCCGCGCATATTTGTGTTTTAATGCCAAATCTTATTATATTCCAATTGAATTGGCATATGCCGCATCAATGCTATTTTGGAGGCGCGCTAACTACTACTGTTCCTTTGCCTTTTGCATCAATTGAAATTGAATATTTTGGCGCAAGCTCGCCCTTAACCACCTTAAGAAGCCCATCAGCACTCTGCTCTAGAGATGGCATCGCATCATATAATTGGTGCAATGCGGCTGATTTATCGCCAAATGAAACCAAAGCATATTTCGCCTTTTCTCCTACCAATTCAGAAATAGAGTTTGGTTGGATTGCCGCTAATGGCATACCGGAAAAATCATAATTCTCGATTGCAGCGGACATCATTTTTGGATTCCGCAGGCGCAGTATTATTGGCTTTGCATCCGATTTGCCGATATAGGCATAATTGCATGCATCAGATTGGGTAAGAGTGGTTTTAGTTTTTATGCTTTCGCCAAGCGCAGTTATTGTAATAATTCCGGCGCCCATATCATCAATAATTTTTGCATTATTTGCTGGAAATCCGCTAAAAGCCATGCAGCGATCAATATTTGCCAATGCGTCAGTCTGCGCAGAAGCGAATTCGCGAATTGCGGCCTCTATACTATTATCATTAGTATGGGCCGTGACGCGCACTTTAAAGCGATATCTCTGTAAATCATAAATAGCCAGAGTTTCGGTGGTGTTTCTTTGGGTATTAGTGATTGATTGTTTTTTACCGCTAAATTCGCGGCCACCAAAATCAATCTTGACCACTTCACTTGATATTGAGGATCTTGGTCCAAATTTCTCAAGAACAGGAAATGCGCCCTGCTGAATCTCTTCTTCAAACGGGCCAGGGTTTTCATAGACATAAAACGAAATCAAATTCCTTTTGTCCGAAATATAAGAGCACGAATTATTAGCGAGCGCAGAATATTCATGCGCCCTTGTTAGTCTGAAACCATTACTCATGCTCTCACGACATATCATTTCCGTTATTGGGCTTTTGACGCTTTTCGATGCCTCTAGGCGCATCCAAGATTCGGTTATCTCGAGCTCTTGGGCACAAACTTGGCCAAAACCGAACATTATTATAAAGGCAGACGCCAATCCAATTTTCTTAATCATATTCGCGCCCTCCTATTTGTTTTATTCCAATTTCACTATTTTGCCCGCCCTATTCATATGCCGGACAAACGCCACGCAATTCAGGTAATTGCTTCCAGTTTTGAATAGGAACTGGTGTCAGCCTATGGCGAACAATTCGGCTTTTTTCTTTGCCTGCATCAAGAACAATCGCACGACCCGTATTAAAATTAACATCACAAGAAGTTGCCGCATCTGGATCAAGGCTATCCCAGCGCGAAATCTGATAGCCAATCACACGCATTTGGCCTGAACGAAATGCAACAATTGTTGCGGCCTCATACTTTGAGCGACCAATTCCAATATGCGAAGATTCTACCACAATAGATTTTGCGGCACTAAGCTTTAGGTGCGCAGGGTCGCCGCTAATTGGTGTAGAACCCGCAAATCTGCTTGCGATAATGGGCGCACTAAAGCGGCCGCCGCGCTGGCCGAAATAGACATAAAGCGAAACGCTTTGTTCCTCATCGCTATGAACAATTTCTGCTTTATCGATAAAGCCATCTCTATTCCAATCGTGGCGCACCTGCTCGCGCTCAGCATTTTGCGCGCTTAGAACTAGGGGCGCTAATGCGACGGCTAAGCTTATTAGAAAACACCTTTTCATTTTGAACCTCGCTGTGATTATTTTAAAGGTGCGCCATAGACTACTAATTTCAATTTTTCGCCCGGCACCAGAGCGCGGTCAGCGGTTATGGCATTTATCATTTTGAACCTATCGGCTTGAAAATCACTATAGGCCATGCGCGAAGATAGACTTGCAATAGTATCTCCATTACGCACACTAATTATTTCAATTTTGCGGGGGCGCAATTGGCCAATTTCGGCATCGGTTAAAATACGCAATGATTGGGTCATTGCATAAGTTGGACCCAACTGACCCGCGGGGCCCATAATCACAAAATGATAGGCGCGATTATTAATATTATACGCCATAATTCCAACATCGACCTGCTGCCCACTTTGGGTTTGCGCCCGCGCAAGCAATGATACCGCAGGAATACCATTAATTGTGGTCGCTTGCGGTGTGCCAATTTGCGCGCGCGCCTGACCAATGATTGTCCTTAAGGCATTATTTGCATAGCTTTCGAGGCTATTGCTAAGGGCAGAACCGCCCGTAAACTGCGCCTTTAAGCTATTTGGCCCCTGAATTTGCACCGCCTCGGGCGAATTTTGCATTGCAAAGCCAGTTGGCGCTTCAAAACGAATTTTTATAGTCGGGTGCGAAAAGACACGGCCATCAACAAAGCCTTGTTCTGGATCATCACCCACCATTAAGCCATTAATCGCATTGAAAAACGGCGCTATTATTTCGGGCGGATTAGTTCGGGTTGCACCGGCGCGTGTGGCCGCAGTGCTAGTACGTGCGGCACGAGCCGATGAAACTGGATGGCTTCGGGCCCAATTGGGAATCTGCCGATTTTCGCGATTATTGACGCGTGCATCCAACGCCTCTTGTGCACCCAATTGGTTCATTATGTCGGAAACCGCGAATAAATTATAGCCGAGGTTCTTAAGATGAAGAATACCATAATCATCGGATTGATTTTCTTGATCGCGCGAATAAGAAAGAGTGTAAACTTGCGCCAATTGACCCGCAGTATTCATCACGTCTTGCGACTTTGTGGCAACCCCAAGCGCGATAGCACCGATTGTTGACCATGTTGCCGCGCGTTGGCGACGATATGAATGTTTGCCCTGAATATGGCCAATTTCGTGGGCGAGAACCGCCGCCAATTCATCCTCTGAATTCATAATCGTCAAAAGGCCGCGGGTTATATAAATATAGCACCCCGGAACCGCAAACGCATTTACGATATCGGAATTGAGAACCGTAAATTTGCACTGTCCATTTAGATTTGCCGAACGCTCAATCTTGCCGCCAATATTGGAAACATATGCACCAACCGGCCCCTCTATTGCACCACCAAATTGCGCAACCAATTGAGGGTGCTGCTGCGCGGCCTTTGCCTGATCTGCGGGTTTTACCACTTGGGCATTTGCAGCAATTGGCGAAAGCGCGAGTAATGCAATAGCGGCAATTCCTGCGAATTTATGGGATTTGGTAGCAAGGTTTTGTTTTGGCATAGAGTTTCTCTTTTTGAACATTTCGAAACAGACTATCACAAACAATATTTGGTGCAAATGGGAAATCATTAGCAAGATAGCGTGGGCTGTAATGGACATAGAGCCAAGTGACGCCCCCTCCGTCACCTTCGGTGCAATTTTTTGCGCTAAAATTAGTCTCCCAGACTAATTTTCTAGCGCGCAAAAATCCCCCGCTCCGCAGGGGAGGACAACGCACTAATTCGCCAAAATCACTAATTTTCTTTTGAGCTAATCGCAATCGAAATTGCGAGGAAATTTCGATGAATTTTCGACAAAACGCGCGCAGGCAATATTAGATATATTGCCGAGCACTTTTGGTGAAAAGGCGCGAAATTAGCCGCAAACTAATTGCGATCAAAAACTAATTAGTTTGAGGCGAGTGGCAGAAAAGGAGCGTAGGCAATACTGGTGGTATTGCCAAGCGAACTTGACGAACCAATCGCCCTAAATAATTAGTTTTTACTTTTGTCGACGAGTTGATTCTTGCCAATCCACGGCATCATTGCGCGAAGGCGTGCACCAACTTCTTCGATTGGGTGCTCGGCGGCCAAGCGGCGGCGGGCTTTGAATGATGGCGCACCTGCGCGGTTTTCAAGCATCCAATCGCGTGTGAAGCGGCCGGTTTGAATATCCTCTAGTGCGCGTTTCATTTCGGCTTTGGTTTCTGGCGTGATAATTCTTGGGCCAGTAACATATTCGCCGTATTCCGCAGTGTTAGAGATTGAATAATTCATATTGGCAATGCCGCCTTCATAAATAAGGTCAACAATTAGTTTTACTTCATGGAGGCATTCAAAATATGCCATTTCAGGGGCATAGCCGCCCTCTACTAGGGTTTCAAAGCCCGCGCGAATAAGTTCGACTAAGCCACCACAAAGAACAACTTGCTCGCCGAATAAATCAGTTTCGCATTCTTCGCGGAAACTGGTTTCAATAATACCAGAGCGACCGCCGCCAACTCCGCTTGCATATGAAAGTGCAGTCTTTAGGGCATTGCCATCGGCATCTTGGTGCACGGCCACAAGACAAGGCACACCACCGCCTTTTTGGTATTCACCGCGCACAGTATGGCCTGGGCCCTTTGGCGCAACCATGGCGACATTAACACCCTTTGGCGGCTCGATAAGGCCAAAATGAACCGAGAAGCCATGGGCGAACAATAGTGTTTGCCCCGCTTTTAGATGTGGCCCAATTTCTGCGGCATATAGATCCGATTGGCCTTCATCAGGGGTCACAATCATTAAAACATCGGCGGTTTGCGCGGCCTCGGCAACGCTAACGACTTTTAGACCTTCGCCTTCGGCTTTGGCGGCAGATGGAGAGCCAGCGCGCAAGCCAATCATAAGATTTTTAGCACCAGAATCGCGAAGATTAAGCGCATGCGCGTGGCCTTGTGAGCCATAGCCAATTATCGCAACTTTCTTGTCTTTAATAAGGCCTTGGTCACAATCTTTATCATAATAAACGCGCATAATTTTCTCCAAAAAGGGGCTATGTCAAAATCGAATTGCGTAAAGACGCAAAAAACGACCCTCATTTGCGTTTTTTTACCTAAAAAGCAAGAGGATTAGCGTAATTAATTGCCGAAAGTGGCAAATATTTTCACTAATTCGGGTTTGTTGGTGCGGGCCTAGTGCCAATTGGCCGCCCCAAAGCATCACGCATCTTGGGTAAAGCACCAACGCCAGTTGCTGGCACTAATGGTGCACTATTGGGGGCGATTGGTTTTGATGGTAAAGGCGGCGGAGAATTTGCGCGGCCTGCCGCAAGTTCGGATACAATTTTCCAGCCCGAAGGCTCTTTACGCCAAATAGTAACATAACGCCCATCGGAAAGAATTGTATCACCACGTTTGACCGAATAGGCACCCCAAGAAGCACCCGCGCCGCCAGATGCCATCGCTTTTTCGGGGCGACGCTCCATCGTTACATTGCTTGGAAAAGTGCCAAAACGTGTTTTTACGGCCTCTTGCCCTTCAGGGGATCCACCTGCTGCATCATAAAGAACCCCTTGTTCGGAAATAAAAGCACCATATCCCTTTAATGGGCCATTATTTATAATATTGGCCGCAAGGTCTTTATCAATTACCACCAATTCATCGCTTTGGTCCACTGGCGCTGGAGTGACCGAAAACGATGGTAACTGAGCATTATTAGTTTCCGGCGCCGAAGTTGGCGCTGGGGTTGGCCGCCACTCGGGAATGTTTGGCCGCTCTTGGGCATAGAGAAAGGATGAGCTAATAAAAAGGACCAAACCCGCAGAAACGGCCATGCGCAATCTATGCATTGGGGTAATCTTTATGGTCATTTCTATTTCGCACTTCTATAAATTATTTGTCTTTGCCCGGTGCATATTCTTTACCGAATATCTCATCCTCTTTTGGCGCAAAATCGTCCAGTGAAAATTCAGTAATGAGGACAGGAACACTCTTCATAAATTCACGAATAAGCGGGCGAATTTTCTCATCATCATAACGCGTTGCAACACAGCGATTTATATTCGGTGTCTTAATTTCAATTACCGCGCTTGCCTCCGAAGTATTGCGTTTCGGGCGCATTGTTGGCTTTTCCTCGCCCCAAATTGGGGAGTTCTTGAAAATTGTCACCAAATCTTGTGCCTGAGCAAAGCCAATTGGACGTTCTTTGGTGATTTTGGCTTTTTCACCATCACTTAGAGCGGCATTGTATCGCCCGACGACAATATTCCCGGCCGGCCCAGTTTTTGGCGTTGCAAAACTTATGAAATAAGTATTGCCCGTTTTTCTTAGGATTGAAACCCGATAAATGGCTTTATCTTTATCCTTTAGCTCTAAAGGGGTTTCAAGACCAAGCGCCGCCAATGCAGCAGGTTCAGCGTTTAAACCATCTTTTGGGCCATCGCACAATAACATCCTTGGGTCACCACCAACCGCCATAATCAAATCTGGATTGACTTTGCGAATTGCGTCTTTCGGCATCAAAAAGCGATAACCCAAAATGGCGAGCAAAAGCACCACTAAAATACCTGTGAATATTTTATTGCGAAGGTTCATTTGCATTTCATTTCCCTGATTTATTTATTGACCCTTAGTCTTGCGCACAAATATGGCAAGTTTTAGGCTAGACTTTTTCTTTGCCGCGCCGAATTGTTGCAACGCCCGTGCGTGAAACCTCTACTAGGCCGAGCGGCTTCATAAGATTTATAAAATCATCAAGCTTTTTAGAGCTTCCGGTTAGCTCGAATGTGAAACTATCAAGGCCGGCGTCCAAAATGCGGCATTTAAAGGCATCCGCGAGGCGCAAAGCCTCTAAGCGCACCTCGCCCTTGCCCAACACCTTTATAAGTGCCAATTCGCGCGAAACGGCCTCAACATCGCCATAAAAATCTATAACCCGCTTTACGGGAACAATCCGCATTAATTGCGCCTTTATCTGGTCAAGTATTGCCGCCGTTCCAGAGGTTACAATATTAATCCTTGAAGTGTGTTTGTCATGATCAGTTTCGGCAACTGTCAGACTTTCAATATTATAACCGCGAGCCGAAAATAGGCCGACAACACGCCCAAGAACTCCTGGCTCGTTTTCAACCAAGACCGCCAAAGTGGTCCGAATGGTTGCGTCTTTAGTTTCGGGTATAAAATAAGCTGAGGCTGGCTGGTTCATGGGTTATTTCCTTTGATATTTACTCATGCCAAAACAATTCGCAAATGTCGAGTTGGCTATGCAATAAATTCACTTAGACATTGGTGCGCCGTAAAGAACGCGCGCATGAGCAACCTGCCCACTCGCGTTCAAATCCATAATTTCAACGCCAATTGCATCGACATCGTTTTTATAAACTATTGCAATGCCGCCTCTATCCTTTGCCACTTGGATAAGTTCAAAATGCAAATTTGGGCGGTTTATTAATGCGCGCGCAAAATAGGGGCGAAGCTCGGTGCGGCTTGTGAAAAATGCCTTTTTGCCCTCGGTATAAATAGCAACTTTGGGCGAATGAAATTCGAGCGTTTCGGCATAATGGCCCAAAATCCGCTCTAAATCGTGCGAATTCCAATCATCTATCCAATTTCGGGCAAATTCTTCGGGCGATTTCATTTATGCCTCTTCGGATGTGCCATCATCATTCTGATAACGTGCCGGCAATAGCTCTTTGGGGTGCAGCCAATTTGGATATTCAGGCTTTTCACCAGTTGCCAACATTAACCTCTCCGGATCAATTTTTAGGGCAATTTGCGAAACAAATTCGCGCTTTGTATGGACCAAGAATTGGCGCAAATCGTCAATCGATTCTTTATTACCTAGGTCAAAGCTTTTGAAAGTTCGGTATGAATATAAAAGCGCATCAATCGCCACTGGCCTATAGCCGCGATAGGCAGCAGGGATAGTTTTATCCTCTGTGCCATCCTTGTAATTTGGCAATAGCCATTTCCCAATATCGATTTGAATTGAAACTTCTGACAATAGATCAATGCGGCGCGATTTAAGTTCATCGGCTGGCTCGGATTCAATGCGAAATGTAAACTCAATTAATTCTTGAAGAATGCGCACGCAATCCGTGCCCCATTTTAAAAGGTCGGTGTCGCGTTGCAGTTTTACGGCCGCGCGTGAAATAGTCTCTTGCCGCATTGCCGACCAAATAGACGC
>CAYTWK010000041.1:0-10854 GCA_964442095.1 uncultured Caulobacteraceae bacterium
TCTCTTTGTGTATATAGATCCTTCTTCGAAATAGCGATTTGGATCAATCGGTTTTCCTGTAGTTACATCACTATTCATGCGCGCGTTTCTTTGTGTATCGCGCGGTCCAGTATCGACAAATACTGCCTTGCCGCCATATCGTTTTAGGGCATAGATTAAGGCGGGAAATGCTGCATTTTCATTATCATGCACCCCAAGCCATAATGGCCCTTTTGGCCGTTCCATATTGTTTATTCGAAAAATCGCCCAATTTGCTTTGGCATCTTCAAAAGTCTCGCGTCTTATTTCAAGACCATTCCAAACCTTATCATTTCTAAAGCGGATAAAATCATCATCATCTATAAAATATGGATGCAGGCCAATTGGTTTTGAATTCTGCTCTGAATTTAAACGCCGAACTATTTTTGCAGATAGCCTATAATTTTGCGTGCCATCAATTGTTTTAGGAGCCCGCGAGTGATACTTTACTTTTTGGCCAGATGGATATAATTTTCGGGCACTTGCGAAAGTCTTTCGCGCCCGCAAAGACGCTTTGGTTTTTCCATCACCAATCCAGCGCCAATGCCATGGCTCATAAAAAATACCTTGGCGGTTTGCGTTTGGAAAAGATAGTTCAAAACCATATTTATGGGCGTTTGCCGCAAGCCATTTACCGCTAGGCGTGGATGCGAATTCGCGCTCTAGATTGTGTTTGCGGTGTTTGCGGTCGCCAAAATCCACCACTAGACCGGTTGAATGTTCGCTATAGCCACTTGGCGCACTTTGAAGCGCACGCTCTTCTAAGCTTAGACCGCGCTCAAAGGCTTTATCGCAAAAAATCCGCTCTTGATTTTCAATGTCGCGGAAACATGACAGAGCATAAAGGCCGCCATTTGTTGCTGCTTGGCCGTCGGATAATAAAGATAATAAATCCGCCTGCATATCTTTGGCAATTATTTTGCAACCCCTTCGAGCGCCAGATTTATGCCATGTCAGTTCTTCTCTTGCGGCCTCTTTATAGGGTAAATGGTTTAATACCCGTCCATATTTATCTTTTTTGAAATCCGCAATTTGGCATAATTTGATCGAAGCATTTATTTCTTGCGCCAAAATAGGTGCGGGGCAAAAAGCAAGAAGGCATGCAAGCACTATGTTAGCTTTTGTTTTGCTCAAAATTGGCTTCGCCACGAAAAACACCTTCTTTATTGCCTTATCCTATAGCAAATATAAAATTTATCCACAATTCTTCCCCAAAATGGCGCTATCCACTCTCTTAATTACCGAATAGGATTGCCGATAGTGATTTGGTTGGCTAATACGAAACGCGGGCACTAAGAATCGCCTAGATTTTATTTGCTAAATGGAATAAATAAGACACCTTAAAGAGTATAAAAGGGACAAAAGGGTATGACGCAGGATCTAATTGGATATTCAAAACTTACACAAAACGCGCTACGCGGCGTTGTAAAAGAAGCTTTAAAGCTCTGTGTGAATGGCCTGCCTGGGGATCACCATTTTTATATTAGCTTTAGAACCAGAGGTAAAGGTGTTCAGATTGCAAATTATCTGATTGAAAAATATCCAGAAGAGATGACGATTGTCTTGCAATTGCAATATGAAAATCTTGATGTCCTAGATGACAAATTTGCAGTAACTCTCCATTTTGCCGGTGTTCCACAAAGAATAGTTATTCCCTATGCGCAAATCACGCGCTTCTACGATCCTTATGCAAGATTTGCATTGCCATTTGATGTAGTTGATGATTTATCACCAGATGCTGAATTGGAAACCGAAGAAGCCATCGACACTTTAGAGGCCGAAATAGAAGATACAATTGCGACCCCAAAGGCTGGTGCAGTTGTTAGCTTGGACGCATTCCGAAAGAAGAAATAGAATTTAGGGCGCGAAAATGGACCAGATCGCGCTAATACATCATTCATTCTTGAATCAAGCTAAATGGTGCGAGGAATTAGAATCCCCATTTACGGCGGAGCTTTTGCGCGAGATAGCAACAGATTTTAATAATCGCGGAATTGTTTTTAAACTTTGCGGCGCATGGCCAACAAATCCAATAAGTGATGCATTGGGCCTAAGGATTTGTGGTGGCCTAAATTATTTCGCAATTACAAATCGAAACCCGAGATTAAAAAGTGAATGGCCGCCAATTTGCGTCAATTGGGATATTAATCGGGCGTGGCAAATTGCAAAACTCGCAATTGGCGAGAATTTTGATTGGTTCGAAAAGTTTATAGAAAGCCCGCCACAGACAAATGAAGTGCGAAGATCCGCAGCAATTTTTGCTGGCGCATGTGTCGCGATTAATGGTTTTGATGGACCAATTGATGTTCTAGAGCTCGGCGCGAGTGCTGGACTAAATCAATCATTTGATAAATTTGAGTATTCACTTGGTGGGTTTCGATCAAGAGCTAAGTCCTCGGTCAAAATTGATAGTGATTGGCGCGGCGCGGACTGCCCCGATTTAACGGATATTCAAATTAGAAATCGTGCCTCGTGCGACCAAAGCCCTTTGGATGTTTTTGATAAAGAGAATGAATTATTGCTCCAAGCCTATATTTGGCCGGATCAGAAGGCGCGCCAAGAGCGCACAATTGCCGCCATCGATATCGCAAAGAAAAATAGTATCAAAGTTGATAAAGAGGATGCAAGCGTTTGGATTAAGGAGCGTCTGTTCAAGCGGGCAAACGATGCAATGACAATTATTTTTCATTCGGTGTTTTTCAATTATCCGCCAAATGAAGTGCGTCAAAGCATTCATGATACAATTCACGCCGAAATCATGAATTCTCAACCAAATGCGCCGCTTGTTTGGCTCCGGTTTGAAAATTACGGTTCTTTGATTGAAAACACCAATTCAAATCAATTTACAAATCAATTTGTGCTTGACTTGGTCGCAAAAGATTTTGCCGCATCAAGAACTGAACACAAAATACTCGCAAAGCTTGATCCGCATTGCCGCTGGATAGAATGGCTATAATGGTCTGGATTTGGCACAAATCCTAACACCTCATTAACCATAATCATTGTAAAACCTGTGCTTTGATAGAATGTCATTAAGCAAAGTGGAAGAATGTCTATAAGTCTCTTAGCGCAAAAGCCAATTATTCTTGGGCTTCAACATTTTGGAATTGGCCTTTTAAGTTTGGGTGCAATAACTGGGGTCGGTGCAGGTGCCGTGCAAGTTGTTGGAGATCCCAATGATTCTAATCCCAAAGTTGAGATTTTGGTGCCGAAAGTCCCGCCAGCGCCAGCTAATCAAGGCCACTCAATTAAAGATGTTTCGAATACTCAGGAGATTGAGCGCGGCTTTAAAGCCTTTATGCCATGGGGCAGGGTAGATGGCGCTATGACACCATGGATTCCGGGCGCTGCACCTATGCAAACCGCATCGCTCGAGCATGAAGTTCCCACGGTTGCACCGCCAACGCCGCATGTAACAACGCCAATAGAGGCAGCAAGTGCGCCTCCAAGCCAACACAATAATGGTAATGTTCGCATACTTTCGCCACAAATGGGAAATACAACAACATATACTACAACAGAAAACGGCGTAAGTGTTACACGTTCTGGCGGCACATCGTCTAGTCCCTTGATAAGCGCACCAATTAGCGGAGTTTCCCAACAAGGGCCAAATGGAATATTGCCAATAATAAGCTCTGATGGGCGCACTCCTTTTAATGTTTACAAGAGACCCGATACTACTAGCGGGAAAAAGGTTGCGCTGGTTATTGGCGGTCTTGGCCTAAATGCAAGAATTACCGAGCGTGCCATTAATAATCTTCCGCCAGAAGTTACCCTTTCGTTTGTGCCGTATGCCGATAATCTTCAAGGCTGGATAAATAAAGCGCGGGCGGCTGGTCACGAGGTTTTGATTGAAATCCCACTCGAGCCACATGATTATCCACAAAATGATACAGGTCCACATACTTTGATGGCAAACGGTGCGCCCGAAGAAAATAAGCGACGGCTTGAATATCTGCTTTCGCGTGCAAGTGGATATTTCGGTGTTCTTAATTATATGGGCGGCAAATTTGCAAGTTCACAAACGGCAAATAATGCCTTTATGTCGGCATTAAAAGCGCGCGGTCTAGGATTTATTTCAGATGGTTCTAGCGGCGGCCTCGGCCAGGCGGCGCGGTCAATTGGCCTTAATTCAGCAACAGCCGATAGAGCAATTGATCAAAGACCCGCTGCCCAAGATATTATCGCCCAATTGGGTGCATTAGAGGCCATGGCGAGCCAAAAAGGCTCAGCCCTAGGCTTTGGCGTAGGCTATTCAGTAACGATAGATCAAGTTGCGTCATGGGCAGAGGGTGCGCGATCCCGCGGTATTAACCTAGCTCCTGCATCGGCTGTGGCCTATTAAGTTAATCTGAATCGAAACAAAATGCGTATTCTCCATAAAGATGGAGAATAGCATGCGACGACTACGAAGCTTAACAATTAGTCTATTGGCATTTGCCCCAAGCCTTGGTTTTGCACAATCACAGGCAAGCCTTGAAGGATTTTTTACGGGAAAGACGAAAGCTAAAGGAGAGTTTTCTGCAATTAATGGCGTTAAGGTCAATTTTGATGTCGAATTGACTGGCGAATGGGATGGAAGAACTTTGCAGTTGCGTGAGGATTTTACTTTTTCTGATGGCAAAAAAGACACTAAAACTTGGGTGTTTACAAAAATAAATGAGAACCAATATCGCGGAACACGCGAAGATGTAATTGGCGAAACTCTTGTTACGATTACTAATAATCGAGCCAAATTCACCTATTTGGTATATCTCGATAGCGCCAATAAGAAAATGAAAGTCCGCTTTCACGATATTATGATTTTTGGTGAAAGTGCTGTAGTCAATAATGCTCGAGTAACGAAATTTGGTTTGCCGATTGGTCACACTAAAGTTATTTTTGAAAAATAGCCGCCACAATATTGGGCATTTGCAATAGCATATTATAGTAAGTCATGGTTTTCAAAAGCGCAGCAAATTATGTGCGTTTGGGGATTAGACATTGTGGAATTTTGCGCTAGATATGAAGCATGTCTTTACCGCCGCCACCAGAATTTTATCGCCCAAATGTTGGCCTTTTGGTATTAAACCGAGAGGGTTTGGCTTGGATTGGCCGCAGGCGTGGTTTTCGCGGCGCATATTGTTGGCAAACACCCCAAGGCGGTATTGATAAAGGCGAGCATTATGGCGAAGCTGCACTTAGGGAACTGAATGAAGAAACCGGAATTAAGCGTGAAATGGTCGAGTTTCTGGATAAAACCGACGAATGGCTATGTTATGATTTTCCGCTTTCAATGCGCAAAAACAAGCTGAATGATTATTGCGGTCAGGCCCAAGTATGGTATGCGGTGCGCTTTCACGGCAAAGATAGTGATATCCGCCTTGATAGCCACAAACAGATTGAATTTGATGATTGGCGCTGGGAAAAACTATCAATGTTACCGAGTTTGGTGGTGCCCTTTAAGCGCGAAGTCTATGAAAGAATGGCGGATCGTTTTGCCTATTTGGCGGCGGAGTAATAAATGGCACGGCCAATTTTATTCATTCACGGCGCATTTTCAACATCAGATATATGGGCTGGATTTACGCCATTTTTTGAAAAGCGAAATTTTAGTCCAATTTGTATAAATCTTTTCCCCGAATATAGGGTTAAAGACAACCCAAGCGCCGAATTGTCTATCCTTTGCTTGAATGACTATTTAGAGGCATGTATCCAAAAAATTCACGAAATTCACAAAGAATTTGGAGAAGAACCAATTATTATTGGACATTCGATGGGTGGGCTTTTAGCGCAGAAATTAGCAGAGAAAAGCATTGGCGCGGCGGCAGTATTTCTTACTCCGGCTGCACCGGCTGACTGTGCTATTATTAATTATAAGACCGGCTTCACAATGCTTAATATTTTGCTCCAGAATAATCCGAAAATTGCCTATAAGCCATGGATTATTGGAACCAAATGGGGGATATTAAATTGCGTTCCTAAAGAGGCACATGAGGCAATGATTGACGCCTTAGTTTATGAATCTGGTCAGGTTCTAAATGATATAGCTTTTGCCAAAAAAGATATTCACCGCACTGCGATAATTGATGAAACCCAAATTGGAATACCTACGCTAACCATTGGCGCCGTCTTAGATAGAACTTGCACAATTGAATCCGTTAGAAAGATTGGCCAAAAATATTCCCGTATTGGCGGCGATTATAAAGAATACCCAGATAATGGGCATATGATTCAGCTCGAAATAAACAAAGAGCAAATTGCGAATGATGTTATCGATTGGATAGAAGAACGGGCCAATAGTTAAACGCTTGCTTTTTGCGCGTGCGCTGGCGCAGGTCCCTTTTTTGCACCAGATGCATTTGCGCCTTTGAATGTTGCTCCATACATATCCGCATCGTAAAAAACGGCTTCTTTGAGTATTGCGCCGTCAAACTTAGCGAATCTAACTTCAGCATTGCTAAAATCGGCATATTTGATTGTTCCATGAACCGGAAGTGGACCAAGATTACAATTCGTAAAATCAGCTTTTGTTAGACGAGCACCAACAAAGCTTGCCCCGCGCAAGTCCGCCTTTAGGAACAGTGAACCACGCAAGTCCGCACCATCAAATATTGCCCCTTGTAATTGAGTTTCATGAAACGAAATTCCTGTGGCTATAGTATTAGCGGCCTTAAGCGCCGTAAGGCGCATGCCACGGAAAATCCCGGCAACTGGGCGTAAATCCTTACCTTCAAGATTTGCGTGAGCGCCGCCGGCCCCGGCCTTTTCCCACCATTCTTGATGGGCATTGGTCATGGCACGGATTGTTTCAGCAGCTGCCATTGCCTCCGCAGAAGGCCCCAAAAGCGCACCTTCATATTGTTCTTCCTTTAGGGTATTTGGCCCAAACTCGGTTTTATTAAGGACTGCATCTCTAAAGCTAGCACCTTCAAGGCGCGCGCCCCTTAGATCCGCGCCTTCTAAATTTGCACCATCCAGATCGCAGTTTTTCAATTGGGCACCAACAAGCTTGGTTCCGCGCATTGAGCATTCTTTAAAACTAGCGCCATTCGCCATCGCGCCATTAAATCTTGATGAATCTAGAGTAGCACCATCAAACTTTGCTTGCTCAACATCGGTTGCCCGTTCTTCATGGCGCAATGTCTTTAATCCTGCCGCTTTGTCTGCTACCGCGACTTTTCCTTCTCGAAAATCAGCATTAGTCATATCTGCAAAAGATAAATCCGCGCCGGAAATTAGTGAACCACGCAAATCCGCGGCAACCATTGACGCAAGTCTTAAATCGGCACGCCGAAGGTCGCAAGAATTCAATATTGCTCTATCGAGATTGCATTTTGCCATTTTGCATCCGGAAAATGAGCAGCCGGTCAATTCAACATCGGTAAGAACACGACCCGAAAAATCGACATTTGTAAGGTCTGCCATTTTCAAGATTAAACGTTTTCCATTCGGTTTGCGCAATGCCCATCTTTCATGCGCATCGAGAATGGCATGAAGCATTTCTTGATCTATTTTAAGCAAACTAACCGACATTTTTTTTTAGTTGACTCTTGGGAACTGGGTATTGATTATTTGTTTTTGCTATAAATGTTTTAGTTTGGTTAAAATAATATTATTAATTTTGGGAATCTATACTGTAAATGCGATATTTGTATTGATTACAAATTGCGCAAAAAATTGCCTTTTGCAGTTTAAAAACTGAAACAATGTCTTGCTCAAAGCTATAGCATGCATTAGAGCCGCAAATTCACATAATTCAGCAGCATATTATGTTTGAAATTAAGGCTGGGTAGCTCAGATGGTTAGAGCGCACGACTCATAATCGTGAGGTCGAGAGTTCAATTCTCTCCCCCGCCACCACTTTTCTGAAAAGCTGTTTAATTGCCGCTAGGTAAAGTGAAAATTCCTTATTTATAAGCCTTTATCGCCTATGCTTTCTTAAAAAGGTGTGGCATTTATTCAATGGATTTTCAAAAAGCGCAGCAAAGTCTCATTTGCTCTCGCCAAAACCTACTAAACCGCTTGACAATCGATAATAAACGCGCGTTAATTGTAATAAGTGTCTTCGGGCAATCTCGAGTTACGGGTTTAGTCTAAAAAGGCCTTTGAGAAAAAATATAATTATTCACAAGACTTGCGTTTTGGCCATTTCGGTTAACTCGCTACGGGGAAACACAATATGAGATCTTTTAAAGTTTCAAAACTATTTTTTAGTGCGTCTGCAATTGCTATTGGGGCATCTGCAATAGTTGCGGTTCCATCTGCATTTGCTCAGAATGCGGACGAAAAAGTCGAAACCGTAATCGTTACGGCAACTGGGCGCGCTAAAGCAGTGCAAGACATTCCAGTTTCACTTACAGCGGTTACTGCCGCGAGCATTCAACAATCAGGCATCACAGATGTCAAAAACTTGCAGCAAGTAACGTCTAGCTATCGCGTTGAATCCACGCAATCAAACTCTGCGGGCACGACTATCTCTATCCGCGGTATCGGAACTAGTGCATCAAACCCAGGTTTTGAAGGCGCTGTCGCGGTGTTTATCGATGGCGTTTATCGCTCACGTTCTGGTTCAGCGCTTACCGATCTACCAAAAGTTGACCGCATCGAGGTTTTCAACGGTCCAAACGGCACTTTGGGTGGTCGTAACGCATCTGCTGGTATGCTTAGTGTATTCACTTCAAAACCTAAATTTGAGCGTGAAATCTATGGCGCTGTTGATTTGGGTAATTATGACTTGATGCGCGCTACTGCTGGTGTAACTGACAAACTAGGCGAAAATTCTGCTTATCGTTTTGAAGTGGGCGGAACCACGCGCCAAGGCACAATCGATAATTTGAACACTGGCAAAGAAGTTAATAATCGCAGTCGCTGGTTCGCGCGAGGTCAAATATTGTGGGATATTAACGATGACGCGAGCTTCAGATTAATTCTTGATAGTGCAAGAACCAATGAGCAATGCTGTTCTGCAGTTCCAAGGGCGCTTGGCACAAGTGCGGCAGCGGTCAATGCTATTGCCTCCATGAGCGGATTAATCGGTTGGCCTGCTGTCCAAGCCGAAGGCAGAACAGTTGCAACTTCTCCAAACCGCCCATACACCGAAGCGGTGCGAGATGGTGGTGTTTCAGGCGAATTGAACTGGGATACATCAATTGGTAAGTTTACCTCGATTACTTCATATCGCACATGGGATACTACCCGTGGCCAAGACATCGATTTCTCAGGTATTGACCGCGCCTATCGCGATGGTTTCAAGCTTGGCTTTGACACTTTCACCCAAGAGTTTCGTTTGAATGGCGAAAAAGGTAAGCTAAATTGGCTTGTCGGTGCATATTATTCAAATGAAGAATCAGAATTTTACGATACTGTCCGCTTCGGTGCTGACGCTGCGCGTTATGTGGACGCATTGGCAATGGCGACCGATATCAATGGCCCAGCTGCCGGCGGAACGGGCTTCCAAATATTTGGCAGTCTTGGCGCAGGGGCTGGACGCTTATTCCAAGCGGCACTTACACCAGGTGTTACTTCGCAAATTATTGGTAGTATTTGCGGCGCCGCGCCTAATCCAGTTACTCCAGCCTATACGGCATGTGTAACTGCGGCTACGCCAGCAGCAACCGCCAATGCTGCGGCGATTACAGGTATCTATGCAAATGCGATTGCAGCTGCTGCACCTACGCCAGGATCGGGTCAGCAAAATGAGTTTGCGGGCACAGATTCGTCAAGTATTTCTTTATTCACGCACAATTTGATAGATTTGACTGATAAAGATACTTTGACTTTAGGTCTTCGTTATAATTCGGATAAAAAAGACACCAGAGCTGATTTGAATTCAAACACAGCAGCATGTGCGGCTCTTCAAGGCGCTACGCCTTTAGTTCCTGGTGGCCCTTCTGCCGCTCAATTAACTACTAGCTTGCTCGCCACTCCGCTTTCGGCATTTGTAGTTTTGGCGTGTAATCCTGTTGTAAACACTGTGGCCAATGGCAAATATTCTGGTTCGCGCAAAGAAACTGCATGGAACGGCGTGATTTCTTATGCCCACGATTTCTCGAAAGATTTGATGGTTTATGGAACCTATTCACGCGGATACAAATCTGGTGGATACAATCTTGACCGTTCGGCTTTCGCAATCACTCCAGCTTCACAACCGGGTGCAGCGAATATCAGCCAATGGGAATTCTTGCCTGAATTCGTCGATAACATTGAAATTGGTTGGAAATGGGAAGGCCTGCCAGGTCGCACTACTCTTAATGGCGCAATCTTTACTCAAAAGGTTACAGATTTCCAATATAACGCATTCAATGGCTTTAACTTCCAAAACATCAATATTCCAACGCTGATTAGCCGCGGTCTTGAACTTGATCTAACAATGCGCCCATTACCGGGTTGGACTGTTAGAGGTGGTCTATTGCTAAATGATGTATTTGTAGATGGCGCTTATACTAAAGGTAATATTTCTATTGCTGACGGCAAGAAATTACCTGGCGCTTCGGATACGGTCTTAACTGGTTCAGTTGGCTATAAAGGTGCGCTTGGCTCAACCGGCCTAGGTTGGTCAGCTTATATTGATGCACGTTATGAGTCAGGCTTCTCAACTCAACCGCTTAACTCATTGATTGTGAATACTGCACTTGACCAAGGCGCGCATACTTTTGCGAATGCACGTGTCGGCTTTGGCTCAGTTGATGGCGGATGGGCGTTCGAAGGATGGGTTAAAAACCTAACTGACGAATATACTGTTACCACGGTATTTGGTGTACCTGAGCAAAATACAAGTGCTGGCTACCCAAGTGAGCCGCGCACTTATGGTGTTACAATTCGCGCTAGCTTCTAGCATAAATAAGATTTGTTAAG
>CAYTWK010000042.1:0-3078 GCA_964442095.1 uncultured Caulobacteraceae bacterium
ATTGGTCAAGCAATGGGCGGTGAAATTCATAGCGCGCGCGCAATAATTCATGGCAAGGTTTCGAGTATCAAAACCAATGATTGCCAATTATTCAAAGGCTTACCGCGCAATTTTAATGTCACACGTTATCATTCATTGGCCATTGAGCCATCGACATTGCCCGAAGTTCTTAATGTCGATGCCATGACTTCTGATGGTGAGATCATGGCAATTAGCCATAAAGAGCGGCCTATATATGGTGTGCAATTCCACCCTGAATCCATCGCAACCGAATATGGTCATGAGATTTTGGCCAATTTTCTAGATGCAATTTTGGCCAATAAAAATGCAAGAAACTGACTTAAAACCAATCCTTACCGAGCTTGCAAAAGGAAATAGGCTATCAGCCTTAGAGCTTGATACGTTTTTTCAAGCTATTTTGGACGCAAAAGCAACTCCCGCGCAAATTGGCGCATTTTTAACGGGCCTAGAGCGGCTCGGCCTTGGGGCGGACGAATTATTAGCCGGTGCAAAGGCCATGCGCTCCAATATGATAGCGCTTGATACCGGCTTTCCGACACTTGATGTCTGCGGAACAGGTGGTGATGGTTCGCATAGTTTGAATATCTCAACCGCTGTTTCCTTTGTTATAGCAGGAATTGGTCATAAGGTCGCAAAGCATGGCAATCGCTCTATGTCGTCAAAATGCGGTGCAGCAGACGTTCTAGAGGCGCTTGGCGTAAAGCTAGTAAATGATCCTAAAACCCATTTGCGCGCGCTCGAAGATGCCAATCTTTCTTTCTTTTTTGCGCCAAATCATCACCCAAAACTTGCCTATGTCGGGCCAATTCGGCGCGAACTTGGCTTTGGCACTATATTTAATATGCTTGGGCCGCTATGCAATCCCACTCGCGCAACTAGCCAATTAATGGGAATTTATCGCCCGAATATGACAAAAGTCGTTGCCCAAACCCTTAAAGAACTGGGATCTGCTCGCGCTTGGGTTGTCTATGGTGAAGGCGGGATTGATGAAATTGTCATGCATGGCGAAACCCAAATAGCGGCGCTTGAAAGCGGGCAAATTCGCGAGTTTGCAATAAGCCCAAGTGACGCCAGATTGCCATTTTATGATAAGACGGCTTTAGTTGGAGGTGATGCTGGGTTTAATTCGCGTGCGCTTCTTGAGCTATTGGAAGGCGCGAAATCACCCTATCGCGATGCCGTCTTGCTTAATACATCGGCGGCTTTGGTCATGGCAGGGTTTGCGGATGATTTAAGAATTGGCGCAGAGATTGCCGCCGCCTCAATTGATACCGAAAGCGCTTTGAATTCATTGAAAGCATTGCGCAAAATAACCAATGGCAATTTATCATGACCCAAGAAGTCCCTGATATTCTAAAGCAAATAATTGAATATAAAGCCCAAGAAGTCGCGAAGCTTAAGGCCAATACAAGCTTTTCGGATTTAGTAAAAAATGCCAAATCGGCACCCCAATTGCGCGGCTTTCACAAAGCATTAAAAAGCAAAACCAATGAGTTTGCTTTAATTGCTGAAATCAAAAAGGCCAGCCCATCAAAGGGCCTTATTCGCGAGGATTTCAACCCAGTTCAGCACGCAATTGATTACGAAAAAGGTGGCGCCGCTTGCCTTTCAATTCTTACAGACGCCCCAAGCTTTGGCGGTAGTGATGACTTTTTAATAGAGGCGCGCAAAGCCTGCACCCTGCCCTGCCTTCGCAAGGACTTTATGATTGATCCAATTCAAATTATTGAAAGTCGCGCTTTGGGGGCCGACGCAATACTAATTATTATGGCGGCCCTTGATGATGCGCATGCAAAGGAATTGTTTGAAACTGCGAATGAATTTGGCATAGATTCTCTAATTGAAACCCATGATGAAGAAGAAATAGAGCGCGCCCTAAAGCTCGGCGGCAATCTTATCGGGATAAATAATCGCTCTTTACGAAGCTTTGAAACCAATTTAGAAACCACCGAACGGCTTTCAAAATTATTGCCGCAAAATATTGATTTGGTCTGCGAAAGCGGGCTTTATACGAATGCCGATCTTTGCCGAATGGCGAAATCTGGCGCTTTTGCCTTTTTGGTGGGCGAGAGCCTGATGCGGCAAGATGATATAGTAAAAGCGACACGTGAGCTTTTAGGTGCACAAAAAGCATAGGGATGAAGCGGAAATGACAATTAAACCGACACTTGAAGAATTGCCAAACCTAGTTGGCCAAACCTTGGGACAATCAGACTGGTTTTTAATTGACCAAAAGCGAGTGAATGATTTCGCCGATGCAACTGGTGATCACCAATGGATTCATATTGATATTGAGCGAGCAACCAAAGAAATTGGCGGCACAATTGCCCATGGCTATCTAACTTTGTCACTTATTCCTTTTCTTTCAAAAGACATTTGCCATGTGCAAGGGGTCTCGCGCGGGATTAATTATGGCCTCAACAAAGTCCGCTTTACGAATATGGTCAAAACCGGTTCGAAAATTCGGCTATCAAATAAATTGCTTGATGTTACACCGCGCGCTGGTGGCCTGCAAATGACAGTTGAAGTAACTATCGAGGTTGAAGGCGAAGCGCGCCCAGCATGTGTGGCCGAAACCGTTTCATTATTATACGCATAGAGGATAATCATGAGTAAAATTGATGCACGCCTAAAAGAACTTGGGATTGAATTACCCAATCCGCCATTGCCTGTGGCATCCTATGTTCCGTTTGTTAAAAGTGGAAACCTTGTATATGTCTCTGGGCAAGTTTCAATCGCGCCTGATGGCGGGATTAAAGGTAAATTGGGCGAATTGCCGCTAGAAACCGGTCAAGCGGCGGCGCGGCTATGTGGTCTAAACCTATTAGCACAGCTAAAAGCTGCATGTAATGGTGATCTAGATAGATTGGTGCGCGTAGTAAAACTTGGCGGCTTTGTAAATTGCACCCCTGATTTTGACCCAATCCCTGCTGTTATAAATGGCTGTTCGGATTTGATGGCCCAAGTTTTGGGCGAAAAAGGCAAGCACGCGCGCTCTGCTGTTGGGGTGGCAAACCTACCACTTGGGTTCGCTGTCGAAGTTGATGGCATTTTTGA
>CAYTWK010000042.1:3178-10681 GCA_964442095.1 uncultured Caulobacteraceae bacterium
TTGGGGTGGCAAACCTACCACTTGGGTTCGCTGTCGAAGTTGATGGCATTTTTGAAATCGATTAAAAATCACAGGAGAATGCTATGGCTGATATTGGTTTAGACGGCGAATACGACCCAGAGAATATCTTTGCCATGATTATTTCGGGCGTGTTTCAATGCCATAAAGTCTATGAAGATGACGTGGCAATGGCTTTTATGGACGTTTTCCCCCAAGCCCCTGGCCATGTTTTGGTTGTCCCCAAAACGAGGGCGCGGAATTTTTTAGATTTTCCAACTAATGAGCTTGGCCCCTTTATGGAACGTGTGCAAAAGATAAGCCACGGTGTGCGCAAGGCACTAAACCCCGACGGAATTTCTATGTTTCAGTTTTCGGGCGGCGCTGGTGGTCAGTCTGTTTTTCATTTGCATTTCCACATTATCCCGCGAACCGAAGGTGTGCCCCTTCAAGGCCACGGTAGTATGCAACGCGCCGATGATGCAGAGCTTGCCGATTTCGCAAAGAGAATCGCGGCGGCGATTTAACTAAAAAAGAGGTTTGCTGAATGAAATTTTATAAAGCATCAATATTATTCGCTTCTGCGATTGGCCTGATTTCGGGTGGCGCTTTATTTGCCCAAACAGCAAACGACACCCAAAGGCAAATCGTTTCTCCGCCTATGGTAATTTCCGCGCGTGCGCCAGTTTATACTCTTGGCGATGTATTTTTCGCCAGAGCTGGTGCTGCGGCGCGCGCCTATAGGAATAATGGCGCCAATAAAGCGGCGGTGATCAATTTATACCAATTGGCCGCACAAAATGGCAAAAACCAAGCCTATATGAGCCTTGCTGACTTTTACTCAAATAATGGTGACAACCAACTAGCACTTGATAATTTTAAAAAGGCTGCAGAATTAAATATTTTTGGTGCGAATTATAGAACAGCGACTTTAATCCATAAAATGAACCCAAATGATTGCGGCGCAGCGCTTGCCTTTTTGGAAAAGGCCGTTGTCGAGCGCTCGAGCATGTCCGAGGTTACCTCAGCGGATTGGTATGTGAATAAGACTTGCGGTGCAAATGATGATAAAAAGGCGCTTGAATATGCTTTAAATGTAACCAATGCATTTTCTTATACGCACATAAACTTTATTGCACGCGCCTATCTTGAAGGGATTGGCACACCAAAGGACCTACCGCTAGCATGGGCATATTTAACAATCGCAAGTAATATGGCAAAAAGCGACACATCATGGGTAAAACATGATCCGCAATATGCAATAGACACATTGGCGAGCCTTGATGCAGAATTAAAGCGCCAACCGAGCGAATACGCAAAAGCGCAGAATGAATTAGACGATATTTGCAAAGCCAATTATCTCTGCCCGATGAAATTGGTTGAAAAGCGGGTTTCCGAGGGTAGAAGTATCGCCCGCGCCGTTCCATATCCGCCCCCTGCCCCACCGCCGCCAATGGCGCCAAACCGCGCTGCTGCGCCAGAGGGATACAAAAATTTTGAAGATTTATCTTCAACTAACTATAATAAATATAAGGAATTGCGTGATCTATATACTGTAGCAGTTAGCGCCGAGCGCGAATATTTAAAGACTAATCCGCGCACAATTGATTTTGATTTGCTAATTGGAAAATACCAAAACGCTGCCGACGCTGGTCATGCACATGCCATGCTTCGCCTTAGCAATCTTTATCAAGAAAAGCGCGATAGTGAAAAATCACGTGAATGGCTAAAAAAAGCTGCCGATGCAGGCAATGGCACAGCGCAATTAAAATACGGCCAATTATCGCTTAATCCATTAAATTGCGATGACGCAAAAAGATATCTTGGCTATGCACAATATAATTTATCGATTGCGGCCGATATTGAATTGGGCAAAATTTATGGCTCCAATATTTGCGGCGCACCCGATTATGCCAAAGCATTTAGGGCACATGTGCGCGCCGCGCGCTATGGAATAAATCAATCGCAAATTGAACTTGCTGATGCTTTTTATAGTGCAAAAGGCACGCAGCAAAACCTAATGATGGCTGTCGCATGGGGTAAAATTTCTTGGTATAATGCGCCGTCACGCGGAATATTTTCGCCGTCAGATCAAAAAAAGGCGTTTGATCGAGCAAAAACAATCGAAAAAACTTTATTACCCGCTACCCAAGTAGAAATTAAGAATATAATCAATGAATTATGCCTTTTTGAGACCACTTGCCGAAATATTTCCAACGAAGATCTGATAAGAATGCAAGGGCCGGAAACCTAATGACTAGCCATAAAGTCGCCAAATTATTAGGCGCTTTTTCTATTTTAGGCGCAATTTGCACGCCAATACCAATTGCGGCGCAAATGGTTGTGCAAATGCCTGTGCCCAATATCCCAATGGAAACCGCCAATCGAAACCTTACAGCTATGGCTAGAAAGCCCACCCAAGAGCAAAATTGGCAGATAATCATAGATGAATTTGCGAAAATCTATGAGGATACAAAAGATAATCAAGCTGCCCATACCATAAGTATTCTTTATAAACACCGCCTAAGGGATCAAGCAAACGCAATGATTTGGCTGCGCCGCGCCGCGGAGGGCGGGCTTGTCGATGCCAAGATTAAATTGGCAATCGAACTCAGAAAAGACAAGCAAAGCTGCGTAGAGGCACTGAATTGGCTTAATCAAATGCCCGACTGGCATGGCGAAGGGCATTTAGAAAAAGCAAAATATTATGAAGATGGCTTTTGCGTGCCGCAGGACATGCCAAAAGCGCGTTCTAATTATGAGCTAGCCGCCAAAACCGGCGATATGCGCGGGCAATACCGCATGGGACAATTATTGGCACTTGGAATTGGCGGAAATCGCGACCTAGTAAATGCCTATGCATGGATGTTTATTGCAAGGCATACACCAAACCGATACCCAGAATTGCAAAATGCGCCACAAGAATTAGAAGCGATAAAAACGGCATTAAATGGCTTTCCCGAGCGAATTTTGATGCGCCGTGTTCGCCAATTTTGCGCAATTGAAAGCAGGGTTTGTAGCCTTATGAGCGCTGAAGGCATAGCAAAGAGCGGTTTTAAACGCGGGTATTAAGGCCGCGGTGTTACCTAATTTTGAATATCAAATTGTCTTTAATTTGCGTCGCTTTTTGCCTTGGCACGCGCTGGCTTTTGCGGCTTCGGCAAAGGAGGCTCAAAGAAAAAGGCAAGATTTTCGCTATCTTTCTCGTCAATATCAATCCGCACAAGCCCGCCATCTTTTAATTTGCCAAACAAAAGCTCCTCAGCGAGCGGCTTTTTGACTTTCTCTTGGATAAGCCGTCCGAGAGGACGCGCACCCATAGCGCTATCATAGCCGCGTGTCGCCAGCCATTCGCGCGCCTTTGCCGACAGCTCGATCTCGACTTGTTTTTCGCTTAATTGGGCTTCCATTTGAAGGATGAATTTATCGACAATATGGCCCACAGTTTCCATATTAAGCGCAGAAAAATGCACCACTGCGTCAAGGCGATTGCGGAATTCTGGCGTAAACATACGTTTGATTGCTTCGGTTTCTTCGTCTTGCTTTTTGCCGCGCCCAAAGCCAATGCCTTCACGCGCTGCGTCCGCAGAACCAGCATTCGTCGTCATAATCAATATCACATTGCAAAAATCAATCTTTTTGCCATTGGTGTCACTAAGTGCGCCATTATCCATGATTTGCAAGAGAATATTGAACAAATCAGGGTGCGCCTTTTCAATTTCATCAAGCAAGAGAACACAATGCGGATGCTGATCCACGGCATCGGTTAAAAGACCGCCTTGTTCAAAACCAACATAGCCCGGAGGCGCACCAATAAGGCGCGAAACCGTATGCCTTTCCATATATTCGGACATATCAAAACGTATCATTTCAACGCCCAAAGTATCGGCAAGTTGTTTCGCGGCCTCGGTTTTACCAACGCCTGTTGGGCCAGCAAAAAGGTATGAACCCACTGGCTTTCTAGCGTCCCTTAGGCCCGCGCGCGAAAGTTTGACCGCACTCGAAAGAGCTTCTAGAGCCGCTTCTTGGCCGAAAACTGCGCGGTTTAAATCGGACTTTAAAGTGCGCAATCCCTCGATGTCGGATTTGGAAACATTACGAGATGGAATACGCGCAATCTTGGCAACAACCGCCTCTATTTCTTTGATACCAATAGTCTTTTTACGCTTATTGTCTGGCAAAAGC
The DNA here is from genome assembly GCA_964442095.1 of uncultured Caulobacteraceae bacterium. Taxonomy (GTDB): domain Bacteria; phylum Pseudomonadota; class Alphaproteobacteria; order Caulobacterales; family Aquidulcibacteraceae; genus Pseudaquidulcibacter. The sequence continues at coordinate 7,361 of CAYTWK010000042.1, forward strand.
ATTTGCGCGGCGCCAGCTTCATCTACTACATCAATTGCTTTATCGGGCAATTTTCTATCATTAATATAGCGGCTCGAAAGCTCGACGGCGGCACGAAGCGCCTCAGTAGTAAACTTTATGCGGTGATGATTTTCATATGCCGACTTCAAGCCATTGAGGATTTTGATCGAATCTTCAATATTTGGCTCATTGACGTCTATCTTCTGAAAGCGGCGAACTAAGGCTCTGTCTTTTTCAAAATGCTGACGATATTCTTTGAATGTAGTGGACCCCATGCAGCGTAAAGTGCCAGATTGCAAAGCTGGCTTTAAGAGGTTTGAAGCATCCATCGCCCCGCCCGAAGTCGCGCCAGCACCAATAATGGTATGAATTTCGTCAATAAATAAAATTGCATGATGCTGCGCGCCTAATTCTTTGATGACTTGCTTTAGGCGCTCTTCAAAATCGCCGCGATAGCGCGTTCCGGCCAATAAAGCGCCCATATCAAGCGAAAAAATAGTCGCATCTAGCAAAATTTGCGGAACATCACCCTCGACGATTTTGCGCGCCAAACCTTCGGCGATAGCGGTCTTGCCAACCCCAGGATCGCCAACCAATAATGGATTATTCTTTTGACGGCGGCACAGGATTTGAATCGCCCTTTCAACTTCAGCGCTTCGCCCGATTAATGGATCAACGCCGCCATGCATCGCCTTTTCGTTTAAATCAACACAATAATTTGAAAGCGCATCTGTGCTTGGCTTTTCTTTTGGCGGCTCTTCGTCTTTGAAACTATCTTCGGCCTCTTCCTCCTCGGCACCGCGAACACGGCGCAATTCGTTAAGCCCAGGGCGTTTTGCTAGGCCGTGGGAGATATAATTTACGACATCATAGCGGCTAATATCTTGCTCGGTCAAAAAGAAAACCGCATGGCTTTCACGTTCGGAAAAGATAGCGACTAAAATATTTGCGGCATTTACTTTCTTGCGGCCAGAGCTATCTACATGGGCAACAGCGCGTTGAATAACCCTTTGAAAGCCAGCAGTCGGGCGCGCACTAGCGCCAGTCTCGGTAATAATATCTCTTAATTGATGATCGATATAACCAACGAGATCAGCGCGCAAACGCTCAAATTCAAGGCCGCATGCGTTTAAAACCTCAATAGCATCCTCATCTTCTAGAAGCGCCAATAATAAATGCTCTAGGGTTGCAAATTCATGGCGGCGCTCATTGGCGAAACGAATGGCCCGTTCAAGAGTTTGTTCGAGATTGCGCGAAAACGATGGCATTTATCTATTCCTTTATGACCCAAGTCTCGCACGAGTTTGCAAAACCGTCAAACATATAAAATCATCAATTACGGTAATTTCAATAGCATTGCCGGCAAAGTCGCATGAAATAGATTTAATCCTTCTCGAGGGTGCATTGCAGAGGATGCTCATTTATGCGCGCCAATTCGAGCACTTGCGCCACTTTAGTTTCAGCGATTTCAAGCGGATAAATGCCGCAAACGCCAACACCTGATTGATGAACCGCAAACATAATTCTGGTGGCATCTTCTACTGATTTATTGAAATATTGCTGTAGGACATAGACTACAAATTCCATCGGAGTGTAATCATCATTCAAAAGCAAAACCCGATATAAAGACGGCTTTTTGGTCTTTGGCTTGGTTTTAGTTAAAGTTCCAGACGCAGGGCCATTACCGCCGCCAATTGCAGAATCATCGTCATTATTCAAAATAAATTGGGGAGTTGAATCGTGTTCTGTCATGGCTTCTATTTTAATATTATTCTATGGCATTTGTAAAATGGGAAAGTGCAAACAGAAAAATTGCGATAAATTTTCGAAAACGACGCTTTTTGAAAATTTATCCCGTCATTAATCCACTTTGCTAAGTGAGCGCGAAGCGCGAAGGCGGCAAAGTGAGGATTTTGGTGCGGACGGAGAGACTCGAACTCTCACGCCGGAGGCGCTGGTACCTAAAACCAGTGCGTCTACCAATTCCGCCACGTCCGCATCCATCTTAAAAATTTGCCAAGGGCAAATTTTGCTCTTCGCCTCATCCAAAAAGTCTGTAGGCTTTTTGGGGCTCATCGCGCAAATACCAGAACCATTGGCTCTGATCCCCTCAATTTGGTAGTGCCCATAAAGAGCAATCAAGGGAGCGGTTTAATCCTAGATTTTTGACAAAAGGTCAATCTATTATTCTGCAATCAAATGCGTTTTGCTGCGGTTTTTTAGTTTTTGATAGCATTTGCAATTTCACTAGCAATCAAAGTGCATGCACCAATATCATTTGAATTCCATTTTAAAACCACATTTCGCTCCTCGGCCCATAAAAATGGTATTTGTCCGCCAATCTTCGACATATTCAATGCCGGCAATATTGATTGAACAAATGAATGCGCCAAATCGCGAGCACTTAGATTATCAAATGACCAGCCGCGCGCGCCTAATTCTAGCGGAATTTCAAATGGCGCGAGCTTCGCACTATTTTTATATTCAAAAGGCCAGTCTTTGCCCATTGGCGCAATCATTGCAAATCCTTGAATTGGTGACTTTAGGCGCAATAATGCATATACTTCACCCGCAATAACAAAAATCGCGAGCTTATTATCGCCCACCTGCCCTGAAAGACAATTTGAATATTCGCGTGCGGTCTTTGATTTTAGCCCGCAATCTTCGGCAATATTCATGGCTTCGTGATATGCAGCTTTGGCGATTGTTCCTGCAAACTCACTTTCAGTGCTTTCTTTTGCCTCCGCCTTACCAAGGCGAAAAAGCACCCGCGTGGCAATAAAAATCCCGCCGAGAAGGGCAAGAAATGGCAAATAGCCAAGAATATCCTTTAGAATTGGCGGTAATTGCAAAGCAATAGGCGCAAGAATAGCCAGTAGAATAAAACTTGCGAAAACTAATAGAGCCGCAAGCCCAATGCCACCTGCTGAACCGCTAATTCGCGCCCTTGCAAGACTGAGGGCAGCTTTTAGTTTTTGTGTAGTTTCTATAGCAATTGGGCGACGCATAATAACCAAATACAATGACTCGTGGGCGCGGTCACCTAAAGACTTAAGCACATGCCTTTATAACTGCCTCGAGAGCAATCTTTGCGCCCTTTAGACGCGCATTATCGCTTGTCCAATTGCCATTCACCATAAATTTGCCATCGGGCCGCAATCTATAAATTGCGGGCGCACCTTGCACCATCTGGATAAGACGCATTGGATCAGGCGCAATTTCTTGACGGAAAGTCAAAATCGCCCCGTTTGGCGTGACTGTAAGTTTTTCAACGCCCGCCGCACGACATTGCGCCTTCAGGCCAGCAACTTCGATTAAATG
>CAYTWK010000043.1:0-10663 GCA_964442095.1 uncultured Caulobacteraceae bacterium
CTAGAAACCGAGATTATTTGGCGTGTAAATTCGCTAACTTTCAATGGAACCATTACTTATACGGACGCGGAGATTGTATCAAATACAGTTACCCCTACCAATAATGGCCATCGCCCAAGAAGACAGGCGGAATGGATATATAATTACGGCGTTGATTATTCTATGGGCAAATTTGATGTCGGTGCAAGTGTCTATGGAACCTCAGAATCCTACGCTGACTTCCAAAACTGGATTGTCATGCCAGGCTTCGCCACCGTCGGCGCTTATGTAAATTATAAGATGACTGACAAACTAACGCTTTCTTTGAATGCGAATAATCTGTTTGACGAATTGGGTTATACCGAGGCAGAATCCGATAATGGTCGCTATTTCAAAGTAAATGGAAGCACCGTGTTTAATGCCACATCTGCGCGCCCAATTGGTGGCCGCACGATTTCAGCAAGAATCCGGTATTCCTTCTAACTCCGATATAGCCTTTTACTCAAAAATTATTTTGAGTTTCCCCTTTAAGTCTATATCCTTGGGCAGTGCTACGGCACTGCCCTTTTTGGAGATTGCGCATGAAAAATATCGTTATTTTAGGCGGCGGCACAGCAGGCTGGATTGCGGCGTCCGGACTTGCGCGCGCGCTCTTAAAAGGGCACACAAATGAATTCAATGTCACATTAATTGAATCAGATGAAATTGGAACTATAGGCGTCGGCGAGGCAACAATTCCGTCGATTCTCGAATTTATTCGCTTCTTGAATATTGATGAAAGAGACTTCATTAAAAATACCGATGCAACCTTTAAACTTGGGATAGAATTCATCAATTGGCGCACCCTAGACCATAAATATTTTCATCCATTTGGGACTTTGGGCCCAGAAATCGACAATAAGCCATTATTTGCCCATTGGATGCGTGAAAAGCTTGGTGGAAGCACCCAAGAATTAATGGAATTGTCAATCGCGGCAAAGCTGGCGCAGCAAAGCCGCATTTTATTGCCGACACAATCAAACCAAATTAGCTTTAATAATTATGGCCATGCCTTGCATTTTGATGCCGGATTGGTTGCGAAATACCTTAAAGACTATGCAATGTCTTTTGGTGTAAACCATTTAATCGGTGAAGTTAATAATGTCGTAAAGGATAGCCGCGGTGATATTGTTGAGCTTGCACTTAATGGTGGCCGCAAGCAAAAGGGTGAATTTTTCATAGATTGTTCCGGCTTTCGTTCTCTATTGCTTGGCGGCGCGCTTGGCGTGGAATTTGACGATTGGTCTAAATATTTGCCTTGCGATAGTGCCTTTGCGGTTCAATCAGAATTAATCGATGAGGCGCGAATTTACACAAAATCTACCGCCCAAAAAGCAGGCTGGACATGGCAAATCCCGCTTCGCTCAAGGGTTGGAAACGGCTATGTTTATTCGAGTAAATTTATTAAAGATGATGAAGCCATAGAGACATTAATGGCGGGTCTTAATAGCAAACCAATTAATGATCCGCGGAAGATTAAATTCAAAGCAGGAACCCGCACAGTTCAATGGAAAAATAATTGCGTCGCGCTTGGCCTTGCTTCCGGCTTTTTGGAGCCTTTAGAATCAACAAGTATTCATTTGGTCATTGCTAATCTTTACCGATTTTTGGACTATTTCCCAAATTCGGCCGATGCAGATTTTCTGCGTGATAAATTTAATGATTTCGCCAAATCCGAGCTAAAGGAAATTCGGGACTTTTTGATATTGCATTATTGCACCACGCAAAGAAGCGATAGTGACTTTTGGAAATATTGCAAAGAAATGGAAATTCCCAAAAGTCTAAAAAGCAAAATTGAGCTTTTTCAAAACACTGGAAAAATCGTTTGCGACTTCTATGATCTATTCAAACCAACTAGCTGGATGGCGGTAATGCACGGCATGGGTATTTCATTCAAAGCTCAGGACGCAATAATCAATGCAACTGACAGGGCAACATCAAGAACATTGATTAGTCGGTATATTCAAGAATTAGACAAAGACATAGCGAGCGCACCATCGCATGCGCAATTACTTCAAGACATACTAAGGTAGCGAAAATATAATGCAAATGATAAAAACTATAGCGCGACCAAAGCTGCATTTTGCGCCCCAGAAAAACTGGATAAATGACCCTAATGGATTGGTGTTTTTTGATGACGAATGGCACCTATTTTATCAATACAATCCCTATGGAATTGAATGGGGAAATATGAATTGGGGCCATGCCGTTTCCAAAGACCTAATCCATTGGCAAGAATTGGGTATTGCTATTAAAGAAGACGAGGAGAATATGATTTTCTCTGGCTCTTGCGTCATTGATTGGCACAATACATCGGGTTTTGGTGATGGTATAAATCCGCCTATGATTGCAATTTATACCGACCATAAAAAGCGCATGGAAAGACAAGTTCAAAGCGTCGCCTATAGTCTTGATAAAGGCCGAACTTTTACGAAATACAAAAATAATCCGGTGATTGATATTGCCAAAAAGGACTTTAGAGACCCCAAAGTCTTTTGGCACCAAGAAACCGAAAAATGGATAATGGTGGTTTGTAATTCTTCTGATAATAGTGTCTCAATATACAATTCAACTAATTTAATAGACTGGCAATTCAAAAGCGAATTTGGCCCCGCTGGCATAAAGGGGCATTTGTGGGAATGTCCAGATTTATTCGAACTCAAGACAGACAATGCATCTTGCTCAAAATGGATCCTAAAGGTTGATGTATTCGAAGCAATGGGCGAAAAATATTCTTTAGGTCAGGCATTCATAGGTAGTTTTGACGGCGCGAATTTTGTGGCTGAGAAAGACGATAATGGCGAAAATCTATGGCAAAGAATTGACTATGGCCATGATTTCTACGCCGCCATGTCATGGTCTGATGTGCCGCAAAGCGATGGCCGTCGCATCTGGACAGCTTGGATGAATTCACATCATTATGCAGCCAAATCGCCAGCATCTTCATGGCGTGGATCAATGGCAATACCGCGCGAATTATCATTATTAAAGCACGAAAATCTTTATCATCTAAAACAGGCCCCAATTACAATAAATGGCCAGATTGCTAGTAATAAACTAGAAGCCAAAGCACAACATAATCTGCGAAATTGTGCATATGAATTGGTGGTTGAAATAGATACAAAAGCCAATAAGGATTCGAAAATCAGCTTGATATTCGGCGAAAATTCCAGCATCAGCTTTGGTTATAATGCACAGCAAAATGAAATCTATTTTGACAGAAGTCTTTCGAGCGAAATGGGCCGCTTGAAAGAATTTGGCGCACTCCAGAGCGCAAAGCGAATCCTAAAAAGTGATAAATTACATTTAAGGGCGATTTTAGATTTAAACTCCATTGAATTATTTTTTGATGATGGCATACAGGTTTTTACGGAAACATTTTATCCATCAAGTGGCAATTTTAAAATCGATTCAAACCTTGATATGGAAACCAATCTTGAGCTTTTTCAATTTGAGACTCTATAAAAACCAGGCGGGCACCCAATGCATGATCAAATAATGGCAGGTGTTGAAATTGGTGGCACCAAAACCATTGCCCTAATAGCCAATGGCACGCAAATTCTTGATAGCTTTCGCACGCCCAGCCATTCACCCGAAATTGCGCTCACTGCTGCTTCAAATTGGCTAAAAGAGAAATATAAAGAGCATAAATTTATGGGATTAGGAATTGCGAGTTTTGGTCCTATTTGCCTCGATATTAATGCGCTGAATTACGGATATATAACCCAAACGCCCAAGCAGAATTGGTCCAATACCGATGTCGTCGGAGTGTTTAAATCATGGTTCAATGGAAAAATTGGCTTCGATACTGATGTAAATGGCGCAGCGCTTGCCGAATATAAATGGGGTGCATCAAGGGGCACGAGTGTGTCAATTTATATAACTATTGGTACTGGCCTTGGCGGTGGAATAATAATTAATGGTGCACCAGTGCACGGCTTTATGCATCCTGAAATGGGCCATATGCGCATCAATAGAACACTTGATTTAGACTTTAAAGGTAATTGCCCGTTCCACGGCGATTGCATTGAGGGTCTTGCGTCTGGCCCTGCAATTAAGGCGCGCACTGGTCGCGGCGCAGAAGATATTCCACCCGAAGATGAGTTGTGGGATGTAATTAGTGATGAGCTAGGCCAATTTTTAGCCAATTTAATCTTAACCCTTAGTCCACAAAAAATTTTAATAGGCGGCGGCGTATTTGTTCATAATCAATGGCTATTTTCAAAACTCCATAAAAAAGTGGCAATTCACCTAAACGGCTATATCGCAGGACTTAATGAAGACGGCCTCAGCAAAATAATAATGCCGCCGCAACTTGGCGAAAGTGCTGGCCCACTCGGCGCAATTGCGCTCGGCTTATAGAGTGTTTTATAGATAGTAAAAGAGCTATACCACCAACCCATAGCCTTTAGTTATGGATAGAATAAGTAAATATCTAAATTGGCGGCTCTTGGCATATATAATAATCTCCAACTTAGTTTAATCTAAAGCATTAAGTTTTCAGAATAATAGGGGTTATTATGAACAGAAAAGATCTTTTAAGCTTTAGCATCCTAGTCGGAATAGCGAGCATAGCAGCAACACCAGTTTTCGCACAGACAGCGCAAGCGGGTCAAAGTGCAGAGCCTGCGCCCGAGACCGTTGTTGTAACCGGAAGCCGTATCGCAGGGGCGAAAGCGGCCGGCGATTTGCCAGTTTCAGTATTAACACAAGAGCGTATCGCCGCAGTTGGTTCGATTTCTGGTGATGATTTGTTTCGCTCTATCCCCCAAGCTGGCGATGTGCAATTCCAAGAATCTCGCACAACCGGAAACCTCAATGATGCGCGCGGCGATAATTCCTCAATTAATCTTCGCAATGTCGGCACAGGGAATACTTTGGTTCTTTTGAACGGCCGCAGAATGATTTTAACGCCAGGGACCCAAACTGAAAATTTCGTGCCAGTGCAAACCGCAAACACCAATTCTTTGCCAGTTGGCGCAATTAGCCGCATAGAAGTTTTGCGCGATGGTGCGGCCGCAATTTATGGCGCCGATGCAGTTGCTGGCGTGATAAATGTGGTGCTTGATAAAAAATTCAAAGGCCTAAGAACAGATTACCGACTTTCGCTTTCGGATGGAACCGATGAAGCAACTTTGGCTGCCAAATATGGCATTGAGACCAAAAGCGGCGGCAATTTTATGCTTTTCGGAAGCTATACTCAAAGATCTCGTTTGATGGCATCGGAAAGGGACTTCTCTGCTAGTGAAAACCATATGCCTGATTTGATGGGCACTCCTTGGGAAAACGACACTAGTTTTGATAATCGTTCAACATCTTCACCTTGGGGTTCTTTCACGGTTTTGCCGACAACAACTGCGGTTCGTCAAGGAACAATTGCCCTAACCACAAGCGGCGTATTCCACATAGAGCCGACTTCGAACACAGCAGCAGGTTGTTCGAGTGCGGTTTTTGCAAACAATCTTTGCATCAGAAGCGGCGTAATTACGGGCGCAAACTCTCGTGTCTTAAGGTATGATGAAAACCCTGATAGATCTATTCGTGGTGGCTTAAAACGCGCAAATCTATTCAGCACCTATTCACGTCAAATTGGTGATATGGAATTTTTTGCCGAAGCTGGCTATTATCATGCCGAGCTTTCGGGGCAGCGCGAACAATCCGCACCGCTTGCAAGCGCGGTCATAACCATTCCGGAGACAAATTTTTATAATCCATTTGGCGCGACAATTATAAACGGCGTTGCAAATCCGAATCGTTTGCCAAATCTAGTGAATGTTCCAACTACTGGTCTTGCAATGCGTATAACGACCTACCGCCCCGTTGATACTGGCCCAAGGGTATTTACGGTTACAGATGATATGTTTCGTGGACTTGCAGGATTGCGTGGAAATTGGAACGGCTTTGAATGGGAAAGTGCGCTTTCTTATTCATGGGCAAGAACCGATGATCATACAAAGAATGTAATTAGTAATACTCTATTTCAACGCGCATTGGCACGTTCTACGCCAGATGCCTATAATCCATTTAATGGTGGCAATCAGGCCAATAATTCAATTGGCGATGGCACACCAAACCCGAAAGATGTGATTGATTCATTTTTGGTCGGGGCGCATAGAATTGGCACAAGTTCGCTTACTACTGGCGACTTTAAATTTTCAAAAGCCAATCTTTTTGCACTTCCGGCGGGTGATGTTGGCTTTGCCGGCGGCGTAGAGGTTCGCCATGAAACCTTCGAAGACAATCGCGATGCGCGTCTTGATGGCACAATAACTTATACCGATATGGTTAGCGGCATTAAATATGATACAGACATTATGGGTGCCAGCGGTGCACCTGATGTAAAAGCTGATCGCACGGTAGCGGCGCTTTTTGCTGAATTATCGGTGCCGGTAGTTTCGCCAGAAATGAGCTTACCTTTGGTGCGTGAGATTGATTTGCAATTGGCGGTGCGTGGTGAAAATTATTCCGATTTTGGCGATGTCCTAAAGCCAAAGGTGGCCGCAAGCTGGAGCATTGTCAAAGGTGTAAAATTAAGGTCTTCATGGTCTGAGAGCTATAGGGCGCCAAATCTTGCGCAATTCTATAGTGCTGGCACCCAAGTTACAAATACGCGCACTGATTTTGCGCAATGCCGTATTAATAACACAACTTGCGCCGGCGCTAGCACGCTTGAAATCAGATCTGGCAACCAGAATTTAAAATCCGAAGATGCAGAAACACTTTCATATGGTTTGGTTCTAACTCCAATAAAGAATTTTGTTATCACAATCGATAAATGGAAATTGGAGCAAGACGGCGTTATCGGGATTGAAGGCGCGCAAAACCAAATATTGTTCGATTACCTTTTAAGACAAACTGGTGGATCCAATCCAAATGTTGTTCGACTTGCACCGGTGGGCACACAAATAGTCGGTAATCTAGCAAATGTTCAAGATAATTATTTTAATCTCGGATTGCGCACCCTAGAGGGAATTGATTATGGCATAAGCTATGACATAAGAAATACTCCAATGGGTAATTTCAGTATTGATTTGTCCGCTGCAAAGCTAACTAAGTTTCAACAATCACCATCAGCAATGCAGCGAACCCTAATAGAGGCTAACGCTGCAGGTAGATTGGGAACTGGCATTACAATCGCCCAAGCTGGTAGCCAAATCCAACAGAATGGTAATCCTGAATGGCGTGGTTCGTTCAATCTGACATGGCGTAAAGGCAATTTCAGTGCTGGAACATTGGTTAATTATGTCGGGCCTGTTTTTGATACTGGAACCGCTTTGGTGAATGGGCAATTCTATCAATTGGAAGAAATGACTACTATTGGCGCTTGGGCGCAATATCGTAAAGACGGTGTGCGCGGAAGATTTGGGGTCAGAAATCTAACTGACGAAAAGCCTCCACTTGCAAGTAATAATTTTGGATTTTTGGGATCTCTCCATAGCGCCTTGGGTAAAACCGTTTATATAGAATTGTCAAAAGATTTCTAGAAATCGGAAATAGAGCCAAAGCGCAACCCTTTACACTTGTTGCGTTTTGGCGCTATGTTTAATAATGCGCTTACGCCAAATAGAAGTTTTCCAAGCGGTCTATACCAACGGCTCCATTAGCGGGGCCGCTCGTGCTCTGCATGTTTCACAGCCTTCGGTAAGTAAGGTCCTTCGCCATACTGAAACCCAACTAGGACTAAAGCTATTTGCTTTGGTAAAGGGGCGATTGGTGGCAACTAATGAGGCGCACCAACTTTTCAAAGACGTAGATGATGTTTATCGACGAATTTCGTCATTGTCGCAATTCGCGCGCAATCTAAAATCTTCTGGAGCTGGGCAATTAAAGATTGGAGTTGTCCCCTCCCTCGGCCTTGATTTGGTTCCAAAGGCGATTAAGCTTTTTAATAGTCGAAGCAAAAATACCGCTTTCGAAGTTCAAACTGTAGAATATAAAGAAATATTGCGCGGCCTTTATGAGCGAGAGTTTGATCTTGTAATTTGCTATGGTCCGCCACCTCGGCATCGCTTAATAACCAAAAAAATTGGTTCGGCAAATCTTATAGTTTTCGCATCAAAAGATGAATTTGCGAATGATCAAAAGCGAGCCAAGATTTCCGATTTGTCGGGCAAAAAATTTGTCGGTTATAATCTAAGTGGGACAATTGGTGAGTTTATTTCGAATGCCATAGAAAAAGAAAACGTCTATGTCGATCAATTCGCCACGGTTGGGACTTATTTTATAGCGGCAGGCATAGTTAGAAATTGCGGCGGCGTAACAATTGTCGATGAGATAACCGCCAATGCTATGCTTGATGATAATACAATTGCGCTGCGGCTTTCAGGCGATACCCAATTTGACTTACATGTTTCTTGGCTCGAGGATAGGCCGCCGAGCCAAATTGCTCGAGTGTTTATTTCTTGCCTCGAAGAGATATTGGCTGGTCAATAGATTCAATCCATAACCGCTTGTTATGGGTTAGCTTAAATAGGCTATGATTGCTTTGCTTGACACATTCAAAGAGGCCAATAGATTGGGTTGGTTGATTGCGTTTGGTTAATCTTATCAAATGCGGTGGGGGAAATAGATATATGGCTCGAATAATCGTATCCATCAGTAAACTCAGGGTAATGTTTACGGCAATTATAATTGCCCTTACCATTGCGAGCTTAGTTACGAGTTCTGCTTTTGCCCAAAGGCGACAATTATTAGAATATCCAAGTATTCATTCGCCGACAGTGGGTGAAAGAGGCATGGTAGTTTCACAAAATGCCGCCGCATCCAAAGTTGGTGCTGATATTCTTCGCTCTGGCGGTAATGCCGTTGATGCCGCGGTCGCCATGAGCTTTGCTTTAGCCGTTACCTTGCCGCGGGCGGGCAATATAGGCGGTGACGGCTTTATTCTGATGCATAATGGGCAAACAAATCGGCAATCATTTATTGATTTTCGCTCTGTGGCTCCGCGCGCTGCAACGCTTGCAATGTTTATTGACAATAATGGGCGCGAATCAAACATAGCAAGCCGCGGTTATCTTGCGCCTGCGGTTCCTGGAACTGTCGCGGGGCTTTATCTTGCACATTCTAAAAATGGGAAACTGCCTTGGGCACAGGTGGTCGCGCCAGCAATTCGTTTGGCGCGTGATGGCATTATTATGACACCCGATGAGGCATTTGTTTTTGAATGGGGCAAAGAAAGACTTTCAACTAGTAATGCGTCAAAGCGCGCCTATTATAAACCAGACGGCAGCAATTATCGAACCGGCGAATTATTGCGTCAGCCTGATTTAGCTTGGACTTTATCATTAATCGCGCGAAATGGTGCTGACGGCTTTTATAAAGGCCCAGTTGCCGCAAAATTTGTAGCTGATATGCGCAAAAATGGCGGCCTAATAAGTGCCGAGGATTTGGCATCCTATCGCGCCATAGAGCGAGCTCCATTGCGCGGCACTTATAGAGGCATAGATATTGTTACTAGCCCACCAGCGAGCGCGGGCGGTGCAACCCTATTGAATATTTTAAACATAATAGAGGGTTTTGATATTTCGCAATATGGAATTGGTTCGGCAAAATCGCTTCATATAATGGCCGAAGCGATGAAGCTTGGCTATATTGATAGAGCGAAAGTTCTAGGTGATACCGACTTTGGTAAAATTCCAGTTTCGGGCTTTATCTCAAAAAGCTATGCAGATGCACGGCGGGCATTAATCGACCCAACGCGCGCCAAACTAATAGCTGATTATGGCATAGGTGACCCTTCGAAATTTGAAAGCCCATCAACAACCCATCTTTCGGTAGCAGATTCCAAGGGTAATGTAGTAAGCCTTACCTATACTTTGGGCGCAGATTTTGGCTCTGGCGTGATGATTGAAGGGACGGGGATCCTACTCAATAATCAAATGAATAATTTTGATCATGAAGGCGCATTTAAATCGGGCCGAGATGGCACACCATTACCGCCAAACGCTATGGCGCCTGGCAAGCGCATGCTCTCAACTATGATGCCAACAATTGCGTTTAAAGACGGCAAACCATGGCTGGTAACAGGAACGCCGGGCGGTAGCACAATTATAGATACTATAGTGCAGATTTTTGTAAATGTTATAGATTTCAAATTGAATGTAGAAGAGGCAACCCATCAGCCGCGAATTTATCAAGGGGCAACCAATAGTTTGCGCGTCGAGCCTAACTTTAACCCGGATACAGTCCACCTTCTAAAGCAAATGGGCCATAATATAACTTCGGATGAAACCATGGGTAGCGCGCAATCAATTATGATTGAAAATGGCCGCTTTTTAGGTGCAGCAGACCCAAGAAGGCCGGGTGCATTGGCAATCGCGCCCTAAAGCAAATTTGAAAGGTAGTTTAGTGAAAATCAATTCAACTCTTCAGATTGTGCTTGCTTTATTGGGCGGTATATTGGTGGGGCACATTTTAAACTGGCAATATGGGAACAGCACCGAGGCCGCAAAAATTGCCGATGGCCTCAAACTTCTGCCCGACATTTTTCTTCATTTGATAAAAATGATTATTGCGCCATTGATTATTACCACCATTGTTTCAGGTATAGCGCGCATGGGCGATACGGCTGCATTGGGTCGGATTAGCACGCGCGCAATAATTTGGTTTTTTATCGCGAGCCTTGTTTCGCTTGGGATTGGCATGT
>CAYTWK010000044.1:0-6680 GCA_964442095.1 uncultured Caulobacteraceae bacterium
ACGTATAGATAATGAAATTCATTTTACTGCCGCTATTTCTTATACAGAAATGCATGGCGCATTTAATTTGCGTGAAGATGGTTCGTCTTTGGGGCTTTCATATATATTTGAACAAAAGGTTCCGCAGGGCAAAAAACTAGATGTCGTAGCGCTAATTTGCCTATTAAATGAGGCTTTGTGGCTTGGCCATTTTGAAATTAATAGCCAAGAAGAAAATATAGTTTGGCGCCATACTATCTCCTTAATCGGCCGCTCTGAGCCTGAACCTCAAGAAATTGCGGCAATAATGGCGGCAGGTATCGAAGCTTGCGAAAGGTTTTATCCGGCATTTAATTTTCTATTGTGGGCAGGAAAAACACCATATGAAGCCGCGCAAGCAGCATTATTTGAGACAAGCGGCGAAGCATAATGACGTTAAAAATCGCCGTTTATGGTTTTGGCAAAATGGGTCAGGCAATAGTTTCGCGCTGGCTTCGGAAAAAATTCGATTTTCAAATTGATATTTTTGATCCTGTTATAAATAATGATGTCGAAGCTATGGCGGCAAATCATGGTTTTGGCATTAATCCGAAGCTAAAAAAGCCGGTTCATGATGTTGTTTTACTGGCAATAAAGCCGCAAACTCTGGGCAAGATTGAGAAAGAGATTGCCAAATTAATTGGCAAAAATACTTTGGTGATTTCAATCATGGCGGGCAAAAGTATTGAAAACCTCGCCGAAGCTCTAAATGCAAAGAAAATTTATCGGGTTATGCCCAATACTCCATCGCAAATTGGTGAGGGTGTTATTGCCTATATTGGTAATAATGAAACGACCGATGAAGATGAAGCTATTCTAAAAAGTCTCCTAAGTCCTTTGGGAAAAGTTGAAAAATTACTCAATGAAAAACTAATGGACACTGTAACTGCGGTTTCAGGTTCAGGGCCTGCATATTTATACCTTCTAACCGAAGCATTAGCAGCAGCAGCCTATTCTGAAGGCCTAGATCAGGATATGGCAGACCGTTTTGCAAGACAGACAATTATTGGCTCCGCCGCACTTTTAAAATATAGCGATTTGTCGCCACTTGAACTTCGCAAAGAAGTAACTAGCCCAGGCGGAACCACAGAGGCGGCGCTAGACGTTTTGACCGGCGGCAATGCAATGGGTGCTTTGATGAAACGCGCCATAGAGGCCGCTGTTAAAAGATCAAAGGAATTGGGGAAACCCTCAAGCTAATGGCAATTTAAGGCTCACTCTAAGGCCGCCCATAAAACTCTTTGATAATAATATTTCGCCGCCATGTGAAAGAGCAACATCGCGCGCAATTGACAGCCCAAGGCCAACTCCTTTGCGGTTTTGATTGCGCGATGCATCAAGTCGGGTAAAAGGGTTTAGTGCCTCTTTATAAAGACTGGGGTCAAGCCCTGGGCCATTATCATCTATATGAATGAAAATATATTCATTATTTTTATTGCCACTTACCAAAACTTCTGTGCCAAAAGAAGTGGCGTTTTCAATTATATTATCGAGCGCTCTTTTTATAGCGGCTGCACGGCCCGTTGCCGGCAAACTTGAATCGAGTCCAGAGGTCTTAATTGCCTCAAAGTTTCGGCTGGCGTTTTGCACCGAATTCTTTGCAATTTGCGCAATATCGAGTGTAATTGCTTCCTCTGTCCATTGGCCGCGCGCGAAGGTCAGATATTCTTCGAGCATTTCTTCCATTTGTTTGATATCGGCCTGCGCAGCTTTGATATTTTCTGTATCGCCCATCATTGAAAGCTCTAGCTTTAGGCGGGTTAAGGGTGTTCGCAAATCGTGCGAAACGCCGGCCAGAATATTGGTTCTTTGCTCGATGTGGCGCATTATTCTCTCGCGCATATCCAAAAATGCTTGGGTTGCGCGTCTGATTTCGCGCGATCCTGCAGGCTTTAGAATAAGAGCTTCACCGCGCCCGAATTTCTCAGCTGCATCGGCCAATCGTTCCATTGGCCGAACTTGATTTCGGATAAACAGAACCGCCACAGTTGATAGTAAAAGTGTTGCGCCAATTACCCATAAAAGGAAAATACCGCCAGTGGAGGCAAAAACTCTGTCGCGATAGGCCAAAAAGCGCAAAACGCCATTTGGTATTTTAACTCTAATATCAACATAATCAGGGTATCTTGTAGTATCAAACCAAAATTCGTGCTTTATGCTTTGGGTTAGTGCTGCGCGCAAAGTCCTGTCAAATGCTGGTATTGTGGCATTGCGTGCGGTTTTGGGCAATTGGGCATCTTTTTGCAAAGCCACGCTTAGGCGCAAATGCTCGTTCGCATCTAGCTTTAGAGTTTCAAAATTCTCTGGTGTTGGATCCTTTAGATACTTTTCGGTTATATATGAAACATCGGCAGCCGCACTTGAAGACAATGATTTACTTACTTGGGCCCAATGCAAATCAAAGAATAAATAGGTTACGACAATCTGCATAATCGCAATCGGCAATACTATAATCAGCAAAGAGCGCGCAAAAAGCCCCGGCGGCGATATTTTGCTAAAACTAATAAAAATGCTCAAAATCGGGCCCCGAATTTCTGACTATACATCTTTATCATTATTATAGATTTTTACCAAAGTTGCAAAGCGCTTTGAATTGCGCCAATAATCTTTGAAAAGACATTAAGAAAATATGCGGGGGCCGATAGTGACACCAAGTTTTGAACCCATTGATTGGGCAGTAATTTTGATATTCACTGCAATTCTGATTGGCATTGGTCTATATTTTCAAAGACAGGACGCAAAGGACACAAAGGATTATTTTCTTGCTGGTGGCAATGTGCCAGCGTGGCTTGCCGCGATTTCAACAATTGCGACTATGCAATCTGCCGCGACATTTCTTGGCGCCCCTGATTATGGATTTCGCGGCGATTTTACCTATCTTGGAACCAATATCGGCACTTTAATGGGCGCTTTTTTTGTCGGCTTTGTGCTTATTCCAAAATTTTACGCTATGAAGGCGGCGACGGTCTATGAGCTTTTGCAAAAAAGATATGGCGATGGGGCAATGCGCGCTGCGGGTGCGATGTTTCTAATCGGGCGCGTATTGGCTGAGGGGTCGCGCATTTATCTTGCAGCGATTGCTGTGTCCTTAATGATTTTTGCCGATGTATCTTTGCAAACTATTATTGTATCATCATTTTTGATTGTTTTCTTTAGTTTTATAATCTGCTTTTTTGGTGGTCTTAGCTCGGTCATCTGGACCGATTTGGTATTGTTTATAATATATTTGGGCGCGGCTATTGGCGCATTTTTCTATCTTTTATGGCTAATACCGGCCTCGCCAATCGAAATCATCGCTGGCTTAAAACAAACCCCAGAAGGCGTGAATAAGTTAAAGCTCTTCGATTTTAGTTTTGATCTTTCCAAACCCTTTGGCTTTTTTGCAATTATTACCGGTATGTTCCTACTTTCAATTGCAAGCTTCGGCCTCGATCAAGATATTAGCCAAAGATTGCTTGCGTCAAAAGATGCCAAAACTGGCGCCAAGAGCCTTTATGGTGCAGCCATTTTGACCCTGCCGATTGTTTTTCTTTTCGTTGTGATTGGCCAATTATTATATGTTTTCTATAGCCGCCCCGATTTAATGCAGACCCAAAATATGGCGACCCTTAGTAAAAGTATTTCGGGCGAAAATGTCACTGTTTTCATGCATTTTATAATGACGCAAATTCCACCTGGGCTGCGGGCTTTGGCAACTATTGGCGTCTTAGCTGCGGCTATTTCAACGGTTAATTCCGGTCTGAATTCCATGTCATCGGTGCTTATCCAAGATTTCTACAGGCCATGGAAACAAAAACGCGGGCAATTTTTCGACCATGATTTCGTGGTTGCAGGGCGTTATGGCATGGCAATTGTGGGTGTGTTTTTGTTTGGAATGGCCGTTCTCTCGTTTGAATGGCAAAAATCAGAGGATATTCCATTATTGCAATTCGTATTGGGGGTTATGACCTTTGCTTATGCTGGCCTTTTGGGGGTTTATTTTACGGCGATTTTTACAAATCGCGGGTCACAAACCTCGGTTATTGCGGCTCTTTTAATTGGCTTTGTATCAATATTTATGATGCAGCCGTGGATAGCAAAATTATTGAATTATCCGCAAATAATGCAAACTTTGGCCTTTCCTTGGCAATTATGTATTGGAACCTTAATTTCTCTTTGCGTTTGCATGCTCGGCGATGATGTCAAAACCAAGGCCGATTTGGCGCAATAAATAAACCCCCATACCCGTTTAATAAATGCAATTTATGCCTTTAATAAATGCCCGAAGCATGGCAAGCACTCATAGCAATTTTGTTTTGGGGTTAAATTATGCTTTTGGCATTGCTTTTATTTGCAATAAATGGGGAACCACCTGCCACGCCATCTGCCACGCCAACATCAATCGCGCCCGCTCCGGTCAAGGTTGAATTTGACAAGCCAAAACCGCAAACCACTCCGACAAGTCCAAATCCTATTTCTGTGCCCGCCGCGCCGCCTACTCAAACAGGGCCAATCGCTGTGGCATTTGGCAATCCTTTGCCAATACCCATTGCCAGTGATATTTTAAACAAAGATCTTGAAGATTTTGCGCAGATTCTAGTGGGCCGATGGGACAATGAAATCCAAACTTTTTTCGAGCCTGAAATTGGCATTCCGGCAAGTTCGCGTCATACAAGATTGCATGTTAAAATAGTTCCGATAAGCGCTGCGGGGTTTGGCACAAAGACCTTTTATGCCGAGTATCGGCAAAATGGAGAAAAGGGAGAAATCATCCGCGCCAGAGTTTGGTCTTTGAATATAGCGCCAGCGCAAATGGCGGTTAGTTTGCGCGCATTTGAACCCAAATCAATGAAGGATTTTTCTGCGCTTGCAGCCGATCCAGCTAGATTAAACGCCATAAAGCCGTCTGATTTCACGCAGCTTTCGGGCTGTGAGATAAATTTCAAACGCCGCGCAAATGGCTTTGAAGGTGAAACCACGCCCGGTTCGTGCAAGGTTGCGCATGCGGACGGGCGGATTTTGAACATAACAGAGCGGCACTTTATTGGCAAAAGCGCATGGGATGTTTCTGATATTGGTGTTGATAATCGTGGGCAAAGAGTTTTTGGCAATATTGATGATAGCCCCACCCATCTTAGAAAAGCGGCCCCTTTTAATTGCTGGGCCAGTTTTGCGCAGGGCAATGGCAACCAACTCTTGAGTGATTTGGAATTGCACGATCAAGGCGGGGAGGCGGTGGCAAAGTTCTCCGGAGTTGCGCCTTTGCGCCTCAGACTCCGTAATATTGAATGGCCGATTGGCACAAATCGCCCAAGCCTGACACTTTATTTGCTGCAAGGAAATGAAGAATTTGCGCAAATCTATGCTTGGTCAGACCCTGATGCTAAAAGAATTGCCGTTAGCTATGCCAATTTTCAGGCCAGCTGCACCAAGATAATTGAATAATAGACCCCTTTATAGGAGCAATAGCTTTGAGCGATAATGATAATTTGCGAAGGCCAATTCCGCAAAGAAACCATGAATGGGCTAAAAAAATTGCGCAAAAGCTAGTCGAGCGGAAAATCTCGCCTAATAATATTTCATTTGCCGGTATTGGTTTTGCGGCCATGTCGGGGTTTTGTTTTATTTTCGCGGGCCTTAGCTTTGAGTTTTTACGCGCCTTTTGGCTTTTGTTGGCGGCTGGCTTTATTGTGCTTCGGCTCTTGTGCAATATGTTTGATGGTATGGTCGCTGTTGAAGGCGGCTTAGGGGAAAAAGATGGCGATTTATGGAATGAATTACCTGATAGAATTGCCGATAGCCTAATATTCATCGGCGCGGGCTATGGCATTGCCCAAAGTCATCAAGGGGGCGAATGGCTAGGCTATGTTTGCGCAATTGCGGCAATCATGACCGCCTATATTCGCGAAATTGGCACACGGCTTGGGCTGCAGGCCGATTTTTCGGGACCATTTGCAAAGCCGCAAAGAATGTGGGCGCTATTGGCAGCGTGTTTTTGGGGTCTTTTTGAATGGGCATGGGGCGCGAATTTATTTGGCCTTCAGCTTGCACTTTGGGTTGTCGCAATTGGCACGCTTTATACTTGTTATAGACGCGTAAAGACGCTTAGGAATTTTTTATTGAACAAAGACGAATAGTTTGGTTAAAATCAAAAATCACATTTGAGAGAGGAAAAAATGAACCCAAAAGCTTTAATTCAAACCATGATTGCCTTGGCGTCGGCCTCTTTGGGCCTTGTGGCAGCTTTGGCATGGAATGACGCAATAAAGGCAACTTTGCAACTTATCGGCCTTGGTGAAAGTTTGGCCGGAAAATATACTTATGCAATCTTGGCCACAGTTTTAGCGGTTATTGTTTTGGCAATCCTTGCCAAATTATCATCCAAAGTTGGCGGCGAGGCGGCATTCGAACGCGAAGCCGAAGGCTAAAAGGGCACACTCCCTAATTTGACAAGCGATTTTTCTTGCGCCATTGTTTTCAAAAATAGTGGCGCAAAATTCGCAAGCAGGGGGAAATAATGAAGCCAGAAATAATTGCGGTTTTCTGCATATTCGGCGGCTTTGCCGTTCTCGAAATGATTTTCACCAAATTCTGGAAAAAAGAAGGGCAGCGCGCCAAAGACGCGATCGTAGAGTTTTTTGGTTCCACGCTTTTGCTTTTATTCACTCAACCAATGGTCTTGC
>CAYTWK010000044.1:6690-9484 GCA_964442095.1 uncultured Caulobacteraceae bacterium
GCTAATGGTTGGCGCCATAATGGGCGCTATATTGCCAAGCCAAAAGGATGCTTTAAAGGGTCTAGCCTTTGTTCCAGCTTTTGCATTATTCTTGATTTTTGATGATATGATGCAATATTTTTGGCATAGATTATCGCATACCAATCCATTTTTATATAATCTTCATCGCCCCCACCATGACGCACCATACATGAGTGTGCGAATAGTTTATCGCAATAATTTCTTTTATTATTTATTCCTTCCTGGGATTTGGTTTTCTGGAGTATTGGTTTATTTGGGTCTTGGGCAGGTTTATGCCATATATCTGATTATCAAACTAACAGTGATTATTGGCGCACACTCTGATGTTCGCTGGGATGAGCCTTTATACAAGATAAAATGGCTTTCTGGCCTTATGTGGCTCTTGGAGCGGACTATTTCAACACCTGCTACCCATAGCGCTCATCATGGCAAACACCAAGCCGATGGTATCACAAATTATAAGGGCAATTATGGGAACCTCTTGTTTTTTTGGGACGTTCTATTCGGCACCGCAAAAATCACCCGCAAATATCCAGAAAAAATCGGCGTTGAGAACCTCGAAGAAGTAAGTGCAGCGTCGCAATTATTTTGGCCTTTGATAAGGAATGGATCGAAAACGGAGCAATCTTAGTCCAAGAATGAATAAAAATGCCAAAAAAGACAAAAACGACGCTTTTTGTCTTTTTTGTCGAGATTTACCAAAACCCTGAGTGAGGAGCGCAGCGACGAGGGTGGGGTTTTGACTTACCTAAAATATCCAGAACAAATCGGCGTTGAAAATCTCGAGGAAGTAATTGCAGCGTCGCAATTATTTTGGCCTTTGATAAGGAATAAGGTCAATTAATTTTTTCTTTTTGCTACTTGCTAAATTGCGCGTTAATACTAACATATAGGATTGCGCGTGCTGCGCTATAAGTTGGAGTTTTTTTATGAATATTTCAAAACGTTTTTTCGCTCTTAGCGCATTGGGAATTATGGCGGTTTCGGTTTCTGGCTGCGGCTATAATACTATTCCAACCAAAGAAGAAGCCGCCAAGGCGCAATGGGCCGAAGTTCAAAACCAATATCAAAGACGTGCCGATCTAATCCCTAATCTTGTCGCGACTGTTCAAGGTGCTGCCAAACAGGAAAAAGAAGTTTTAACCGCAGTCACAGAGGCACGCGCATCCGCAACTGCGCCAAAATTTGACGCATCAACCATAACCGATCCCGAAAAATTCAAAGAGTTTCAGGCGGCGCAAGATAGATTGTCTGGCGTATTGGGTCGTTTGATGATGATTACGGAAAATTATCCGCAGCTTCAATCAATTGACACTTTCAAAACTCTGCAAACCGATTTGGCAGGCACAGAAAACCGCATTTCGATTGCGCGGCGCGATTATAATGCAGCCGTTCAAGACTATAATACGACTTTACGCACTTTCCCGTCATTGATTTGGGCAAAGACATTGCATTCTGGCTCAAAACCGATGGAATTATTCCAAGCTAGTGCTGGCTCTGAAAAAGCCCCAACGGTTAAGTTTTAGAAAATGAAAAATGCAAATAATAGGTGGGTTGGTGTTTGGCTAGCCTGCTTATTAGCCATAGCTTTCTTTGCAAATGGCGTGGCTTATGCTGCGCCAACATTCCCGCCTCTAACTGGGCGGGTGGTTGATAATGCCAATATTATTCCCGCCGAAGTCGAAACCCAACTCGATGCAAAACTTGCGCAAATTGAAACCGAAAGCTCGGATCAAATTGTTGTAGTCACCCTTCCAAGCCTAGAAGGTTATGAAATCGAAGAATATGGCTATCGGCTCGGGCGCGAATGGGCAATTGGCCAAAAGAAGCTCAATAATGGGCTTTTGCTGATTGTGGCGCCTAATGAGCGTAAGGTTCGAATTGAAATTGGTTATGGCCTAGAAGGGGTAATGCCAGATGGGCTTTCGGCGCAAATCATACGAGATGATATTTTACCGCGTTTTAAAGCTGGCGATATGCCGGGTGGCATTGTCGCGGGCGTTGATGGCATTGATAAAGTGCTTAGGGCAAGCCCCGAAGAACGCGCCGAGAGATTAGCTAAAGCGCCGCCGAGTCCGCAAGCAAATGGCAAACCTGATGATATTCCAGCGGCTTTGGTTATTATAATTATGGTTTGGATATTTTTGATGGTGTGGCAAACGCGCCGTAATAGATTTAGGCGCCGCCGCTATAATAATGGCATCGATATACTTCCAATTATCCTAAACGATTGGGACGATGATGATAGAGGTGGCGGCGGCGGCTTTTTTGGCGGCGGCGGCAGTTTTGGTGGCGGCTTTGGCGGTGGCGGCGGCAGCTTTGGCGGCGGCGGAAGCTCGGGGAGTTGGTAATGGAACATAGTCTAAAAATTGAAGACCGCGCCAATATTGCCAAAGCTATTAAATCCGCAGAGGCTAATACTTCGGGCGAGATATATTGCATAGTCGCACGTAAATCCGCCTCTTATTATTGGGTGGTTTTGGCATGGGGAATGCTATTAGCTTTGTCAATTCCGGCGGTTTTGGCCTGGTTTGACATTGATATTGCCAAAGCAATTTTTGGCCGCTTCCAAGATTGGTCCAGCCATAGCCACAATGACGTTAATAGCGAAAATATTTATGTGATTTTGACTATGCAGGCTTTGATTTTTGTCATCGCCTCGCTTTTGGGGCGTGTGCGCGCACTGCAAATGGCGATTGTCCCTAAATTCGTGAAGCGTCAAAGCGTTCATAAATCCGCCCTAGATCAATTTATGGGCCACGGCATCCACCAA
>CAYTWK010000044.1:9494-10594 GCA_964442095.1 uncultured Caulobacteraceae bacterium
CACCAAACCGACGCCCGCACTGGCGTTTTGATTTATGTATCCCTAGCAGAACATATGGTCGAAATTGTTGCCGATAAAGGCATTTATTCAAAAGTCGATAAAAGCGTTTGGGGCGAGGCGGTCGCTAAGATTTTGGTAAAGACCAAATCGGGCGATATTACAGGCGGACTAATTGATGGGATTGACGACGCTGGCAAATTGCTAGCGCAGCATTTCCCACCAAGCGCCAATGATGAAAACGAAATTTCGGACAGCGTAGTCTTTATTTAATTTTTATCTCTATAAGGATTTTCCCAAATCTGCTCGATTGGGCGGTTGAATAGGGCCGCAATTTTATATGCCAAATCCAATGATGGGATATGTTTAGAGGTTTCAAGCGCAATAATTGCTTGGCGTGAAACCCCTAATTTATCGCCCAATTCTTGCTGGGTCAGGCCTATCTCGGTTCGTAGCTCCTTAAGAATCTGCTTCATATGCTAGATCCGTCAACATTTAGACTTTTGAAAACAAAGCGGCCTAATGCCGAAATTGCTGCGTAAGAAAGCCAAAATACAGCATATACCCATGTCGCAACTAAATGCGGGGCATTGGCAAAGCTTTCAAGAAATCCCCAAAATGTAGCGAGAAATATCGTTGCGCCAATCGCCAAGACCAATACCCTTGTAATGCTCGCGCGAATAAACTCGTCGCAGCGACTTAAATATTTTAAAAGCGCTAAGAAATTAAAAGCTATTGGAATACTTGGCAGAGGCGCAAGTAAATAGAGCAAGGCCCCGGTTGGCTTTCCAAGTTTTACATAAAATCCGACTGCAAGAGTTACTAAAACGTAGGCAATCATGCTTAGCCAAAATTCACGGTAATATTGTTTTCTTATCGTTGCTTGGTTTTCCATTTGAGTAATCCTTCTTGCGAACAAAATGTTAGGTACACTTTACACATTGAAAAATGTAACGTCAACCTTACACGCTGCAAAAAGTTATGTTTACCTTACATCGCCGCTTTGTCAAAGCCCCAATCGCGCACGAACTTGCGTGGGCGCTATGCCATTTTCCCTTAAAAACCGCAGGGTTTGCGATTTGTCGCGCTTGGCAAGGCGCAGG
>CAYTWK010000045.1:0-10471 GCA_964442095.1 uncultured Caulobacteraceae bacterium
CATATGAAAGCAAAATGGCGGATCTTGAAAGCGTCTCTAAACACAAAGCACCATATATCGAGCTCGAAAATGGTGATATTATTCAAGATAGCACCTTCATTCGTTCATATCTTGAAAGCCAAGGCGCGCATTTTGGCGCAAATTATTCGGCGCGCGAATTGGCCTTTGGCTATGCTATGGAGCGGCTTTGCGAAAACCATTTAAATTGGATTATTACCCATGATAGATGGCTCAAGGATGATAATTTCAATAAAGGCCCGATTATGTTTTTCATGAATGCTCCAGAGGCTATGCGCGATAATATCATAAAAGATGTGCGCGAACGCATACATGCCGGCCAAATGTCACATGGCATTAGCCGCCATAGCGAAGATGAAATATTTGAGCTTGGTAAAATGGATGTCGATGCAATCAATAACGCAATTGGCGAAAATGATTTTCTATTGGGCAATGCGCCATGTGGTTATGACGCAAGTATTCATGCCACTTTAATGGGAATTTCAACGCCATACTTTGAAAGCCGAACCGGTGAATATGTGCGCCAAAACCCGCGCCTTATGGCCTATATTGCGCGAATGAATAATAAATATTATTCATAGTTTCAATTGTTTTGGGCGCGCTTTAATTTATCAAAGATAGGCGCGTCCAAACTAATTTTTCCTGCACCAAAAGCAATTAAAACCCCAAGCAAAAGCATCCAATGATAATGATCATTAGTCCCTGGATATACGAATAATTCAATTGTCAAAGTCAGAAAAAATAGCGCCAGAGCAGCAAGCGGCGTAAAAAGCCCAATTACCAAACACACGCCTGCACCGACTTCAACAATCGTGCCAAGCACGGCGGCAATTATCGGCGGGATAAAGGGCAAATGATATTCATCAGTGAACAGAGAAATTGTAGTTTCCCAGCTTTGAATTTTTAGGATACCCGATTTCAAAAACACACTTGCGAGCCATAGCCTAATTGCCAACAAGACAATTGATTGCAAAATTGGCGCTTTTGCGACGAAAAAATTAATCGGGCCTAGTAGTTTTTGCATTATATATCCTCGTTTAAAATAAATAATTCGGCGATTACAAATTGTGCGAATTGGATTTGAAATTCTTCGATTTTTGGCGCGGCACTTATAGACGCGAGCGTTTGTTCAAGCGCACCAAGAAAGTTTTCGCTGAGATCTGGGTTTTCTAGGAAATTCACCATTTCTGGCATAATGGGCGAAAACAATATTTCATCCCTCAAGTTACGCCAGCATATATATTTTTGCTCTTGTTCGCGAAGAATAATATTCTCAAAATCGGCATTCTGATGCGCTTTCCAAATCTCGAGCGAATTATATTTTGTTCTAAATATGCTTGCGCTTGGCGATAGCGCAATGCCAAATTTTTTACCTATTCCCAATTTGCTTTGGATTTGCTCCATGCTTATTGGCGAAGTGTCCTGGGCCAGATATGCGCAAAAATGCGCCCAACCAATTGCGGCTATTTCGAGCAAATAACATAGGTCTTGGTTTATGGTATGGTCACGCAAAAACTCTTGGAATCCTGCGCCATATTCGTGGCGATTGCCGCTTGATTGTATAGAAATATCAACAAATTCTAGAGCGATTTTTTCAAAATATTCATCGCCCAAAATTTGCGCGACAACACTATAAACCGATTTGAGATAATCTAATTGTCCAAAGCGCCGATTAGCGACAAATATATCAATCCGCTCGTCAATATTGGGGATTCTATCATCAAGAAATTGGCCAAGGTTTCGTGTGCCATTGTGAATGTCAGCCAAAAGCGTTTTTTGAATTGTCTCAAGCATTTTGGGCAATTCTTTTCTCTTGTGGCGATAGAAACTTATCAGCCTTTTTCGCCTCACCAATTAGAGTTTCAAGGTTTGGAATATCACTATCCCATTCGATAAGTGTTAGCCTTGGACCAATTTTCGAAATTGCATAATCGTAAAGTGCCCAGACATCTTCATGCACTGGCTTACCATGAGTGTCGATATGGATTGTTCCACCATCTTTTAAAGCATTAATTTGATAGCCCGCTAAATGGATTTCGCCGACATAATTTGGATTCATCTCATCAATAAAGTCTTTTGCATCTAGGCCTAAATTATGCGCCGAGACCGCAATATTATTGACATCAAGCAAAATACCGCACCCTGTTACAGCGCATAATTCGTTTAAAAATTCTGGCTCTGAATAGTCGTAATCAGCGTATGAAATATAATTTGAAGGATTCTCAATTAGATAGCGGCGACCAGTGAATTCTTGTGCGTGTTCAACATTGCGGACCATTGCTTTCATCGCTTCGCGAGTCAAAGGCAAAGGCAATAAATCAGGTGTGTGCGCATTACCATCTGTGCTAAACGAGAGGTGCTCTGACACCAAAGTGGGATTTATTGCATCATAGAGACTCTTTAGCCTTTTTAAATGTTCCACATCTAGCTCATCAAACCTACCAAGCGAAAGCCCGACACCATGACACGAAAATTCATATTTTTCGCGTAAAGCTAAAAGCTGCTTTTTGGCGAGGCCACCACCAAAATAATTTTCGGAATGGATTTCAAGAAATCCAGTCATTGGCTTTGAATTTAGGAGCTCCGCGACATGCGGGGCCCGAAGGCCAATTCCGCATTGGGGCATTATTGGGGGGTTCAATTACGAAGCTCCTAAATCAAAACTAATAATTAGCGAACGACAGTGCCATTAACAATTTTCGCGCAAGTTCCGGTTGGAACTTTAATCCATTCACGCGGATCGCCATTTGTGCGCGCTTGGCCTTGGCAAGAATGGCCATTGGCGGCGCAGTCGTTTTTGCCGGCCTTCACAATACCTGCGCATTTTTCCATCCCAGCACCAGCGCCCATATTTCCAGCATTTGCACCAGAAGCAATAATGCTTGCGCCAGCAACGAAAGCAAGAGCCGTAGCGCCGGCAACCATAGTAGTTTTATTCATAATTTATCTCCGAGTTTTAAGATGTTCAATCAAAGCTAAACCGATTGGCCTAACAATGAGGATTACGCCGCGATAATTTAAAAGGTTACAGTCAAGGAAAAAATAACTTCGACAGACTGCATTCTCTTTGGGTGCTTTAGGTTTTAATACTGACAATTGCATGCGCATTGGTGTAACCATAGTGCAGCTTTTAACGTATTGGAATAGTATGGCGCAAATCAGCCAAGATAAATGGGACCTTTGGATGCGCGAAGCCTTGGATGGAAACCAGGCTTCTTATCGGCTACTCTTGTCTGATTTACGAATTTGGCTATGTGCATTTTTTTCCAAAAGGGTGCACCAAGATGGGATTGAAGATTTGGTGCAAGACACTCTATTGGCGGTGCATAATAAAAAGCATACATATGACCCAAGCCGGTCCTTTGGTGCATGGGTTAATGCAGTTGCGCGCCATAAATGGATCGACAAGATAAGAGCCAACGTAAGGCATATCGACGTTGAGCTCGATGATAATATGCCAAGCCCAAATGCGAGCCAAATTATGTGCGCAAAACATGATGTGGCAAAATTATTGAAACTAATCCCAAGCACCCAAGCCGAGATAATAGAGATGGTAAAGCTTCAAGAATTATCAATCGAAGAAGTGGCCCTTAAAACTGGCTATAGTCATTCTTACATCAAAGTTGCAGTTCACCGTGGCATGAAAAAGCTTCAGGCCAAGGCCGTGGAGGGGTTTGCATGACAAACAATCTGCAAGATAATTTTATTGAAAGCTTGGTAAAAGATTTAAAGCCGCAAAAGCCATTGAATAATATTTTTCTTTGGACGATTTTTGGCTTGGCGCTATTGGCGCTATCAGCTTTGGTTTTGGCTTCGATTGGCCCGAGATCTGATTTTGAAACCGCAGTCCAAAGCGGAACTATAATTTGGAAAAATGGCGGCTTATTCATTGGCGCTATCGCCTCTCTTGCGGCCACAATTGCACTTAGTCGGCCGGATACCAAGCCGAAAATTATAGTCCCCGCGCTTTTCGTCTTGATTTTCATTATTATTGTTTGGCGCATTATTGAGCTTTCGCGCACCGTGCCAATTATAGATGAAATGACAAATATAAATTTTGGCGGCGCCCAATATTGCGTTCCAACAATATTTATTGGCGGCGCTCTTGTTTATACAATTGTTTGGCATTTATGGCTAAGGCGAACGGCGTCTAATCACCCACAATATTTAGGCGCGAGCGCTGGCCTTATGTCTGCTTTAATTGCCGGTTGCGCTTATTCGTTTCATTGCAATATGGATAGTATCTTTTATTATATTGCGTGTTATTGGCTGCCGGCATTTTCACTTGCCTTACTAGGGTATTTTATGGGTAAAAAACTCAAATGGTAGCGGTTATTATTTTTATTCGCGCGAACCTTTATTTAAAAATCCTTGCATAAAGAAATTCCAAGAATAAACCGCGCGGCGCGATTGGTGCTGGGGTTTCGCCATTCTCACTAATTTGGCAATCCAGCAAAAGCGAGGCATAGCCATGAAGACCGGCCCAAACCGATGTTGCCAATTGGGCAGCGTCAAATTTATCCTCAATATCACCGCAATCTATGCCCGCTTGCATAATTTCGACCAAAACCTGCAATGCCGCAAAAGAGGCAGCGTGCAATTCGGGATAAGCTTCCGCGGAAATTATATCGGGGTGAAATAAAGTCCGATATGCGCCAGCATTATTAATCGCAAATTCTAGATAGGCATGCCCAAGCGCAAGAGTACTCTGGCGGGCATTAATTTTGCCATTTGGATTGCCGATTAGTGCATTTTCTAAGTCGCTTTTGAGCGCATCAAACCCACGAAGCGCAATTGCGGCGATTAAATCGGGCTTGGATTTAAAATGCCGATATGCTGCAGCATGCGATACACCAAGTGATGTTGCAATTTCGCGCAAAGAAAAGGCTGCGGACTTACGAGCCTGGATAAGTTCAATCGCGCCTTCTATAAGGGCATCTTTTAAATTTCCGTGATGGAAGCTCTTAGATTTAATTTCCAGCTCCATTAATATACCGATTTTCGTGATTTTAGCATTTTTATGTTGACACTGGTAACTTTATAAAATATATGAAAGTTACCGCTTGTAACATATGCGCAATGACAAGTCAAAATTCTATTAAATATTGGAGTTAAGCATGACCAATAATTCACGTGTTACAGTGCAAATGGAGCATGATTTTGTCGTGTTCCTTATTGGCTTTCGCATAAATAAATGGTGGAAAGTCCATAAATGGTTTCCCCTTATTCTGCAGATGCGCGCAATGCTAATAGAGCTAGAAACCTATAAGGATTTGGGCCTATTAAATTGGCATGTATGGTTTGGCCGCACCACAATCCTAACCCAATATTGGCAGACTACAGAGCAATTAAACGCCTATGCCATTGCCAAGGATAGAGAACATATTTCGGCATGGAAAGAATTTAACAAAATAATCGGCACGAGCGGTGATGTCGGAATTTGGCACGAAACCTATAAAATACCGCGTGCGAACTATGAATGTGTTTATGTAAATATGCCGGATTTTGGCCTTGGCAAAGTAGGCAATCTTATTCCCGCTGTGGGCCGCCTTGCAAATGCGCGCGGACGCATGGGTGATAAATCTCAATAAAATAGCTTGCGTTCTTGAAATGTTCTGTTAAAGTTCTTGTTATAGACTTTTGGAATCAGCGCCTGTGGAAGTTTCGGGTGCGAAATGATTGGGGGCCAATATGGTAGCGCGAATTGTCACCTATGCTTTTGATGGCGCCAAAGCGCGGCGCGTTGATGTGCAAGTTCAAATCTCGGAAGGGGGCGCAAACCCGTATTTCGCAATTGTTGGCCTTGCCGATAAAGCTGTAGGCGAGAGCCGGGAACGTGTTCGATCTGCATTTTCGGCCATTGGCCTTGCATTGCCTCTAAAGCGGATTTTGGTCAATTTATCGCCTGCTGACTTACCAAAAGAAGGCTCCCATTATGACGCACCAATTGCGCTTGCGATACTCGCGGCAATGGGTGTTTTGCCAATTGATGAAATAGAGCGTTTGGCCTGTATGGGTGAATTGGCTTTGGACGGGACGTGGCTTGCTATCCAAGGCGCTTTACCTGCCGCAATTGCCGCCAATGAAGATGGTCTCGATTTTATTTGCCCTGCCCCATCTGCACCAGAAGCGGCATGGTCGGGTGGTAAAGTTATTGGCGCAAATTCTTTGATGGGCTTTATCAATCATGTTCGCGGCAATTCAATTATTTCAGCTTCTAAACCCGGCGAATTGGTCGAAGATACAAATGGCCTCGATTTGGCCGACGTAAAAGGTCAAGAGCAAGCAAAACGCGCCCTAGAGGTTGCGGCGGCTGGTGGGCACAATTTATTGATGTGTGGGCCACCTGGTGCAGGCAAGTCAATGCTGGCGCAGCGTATGCCTGGGATTTTGCCGCCCCTCAATGCCCAAGAATTGCTCGAGGTTTCAATGATACATTCGGTCGCGGGCACTCTTGCGCGCGGCACCCTAAGTCGGACGCGCCCGTTTCGTGCGCCCCATCATAGCGCCTCAATGGCGGCACTTACGGGCGGTGGCAATCGTGCAAAACCAGGCGAAGTGTCCCTTGCGCATCATGGTGTTTTATTCCTTGATGAATTGCCAGAATTCGGGGTGCAGGCTTTGGACGCACTTCGTCAACCGATTGAAACCGGCGAAGTGGTGGTGGCGCGCGCCAATCGTCATATAACCTATCCCGCTAGATTTCAGCTAATTGCCGCCATGAATCCTTGTCGGTGCGGCGCGCCACAAGGACGGACCTGCGGCAAGGCGCCAAAATGTATGGCAAATTATCAAGGCAGAATTTCGGGTCCAATGCTCGATAGAATTGATTTACAGATTGATCTACCGGCCGTAACAGTTTCAGATCTATCGAATGCGCCGGCCCAAGAAAATAGCGCAAGTGTGGCAAAAAGAGTATTAATGGCGCGTCAGATGCAAGCCGAGCGCTATAAAGCCGATGAATTAAACCCACCCTTAAATGTTGTGATTGGTGTTGCTGCACTAGAAAAATATGTTGTTCCCGATGATGCGGGTAAAGCGCTATTAGCAAAGGCCGCGGACGCTATGCGGCTTTCTGCTAGGGCCTATCACCGCACTTTAAAAGTTGCGCGCACTATTGCCGATCTAGATGGCGATACCGCAGTGAAGCGAATTCATATCGCCGAGGCGTTGGCATATAGGCGCAATGATCCCATGGATTATGGTGCGCCAAATTCCACGTTTCCAAGTCCAAGCCTGAATATGAAATAAATTATAGAAAGGTTCGCGCAAAACCAATAAGAAGCGCATCTTTCACTTCATTACCAGTAGCGCGTAAATGCATTGCCCCAACATAGGTCGAGTATAATATTTGCGCCTTTTGTTTTGCAGTCGCTGCATCATATCCGGCCTTTTGGAAAAGCTCACTTAGGTAATCAATACGGGATTTATCAACATGAATAATGCGCGCATTTGCCAAATCGCTCCAACGGCCCCAATCCCGCAAGGCAACTTCTGCAATAATCCCACCAACTTCCGCAGGTGGTCCAATTATTGCGCGCTTTACAATATCCAAAATCGCCTCTTTAGGATTGGAAATTTCCTCGGCAAAATCAATAACTTGAGTTGTCCCATGGGTTTGCCAATAATCAAGCATAGCTATTTGAAGATCCGCCAAATCCTTGAAATGCCAATAAAACGACCCCTTTGTTGTTCCAATTTCGCGTGCCAACACTTCAACGCGTATTGCATTTGCGCCGCCAGAACAAAGAGCACGAAAGCCAGCTTTTATCCAATCCATTTTACCAAGTTTTTTGCGTTTCATAGTCAAAACATAATATAGCGTATTGACATTGGCAAGATAAAATTATATTCCATACTATAGCGTATGTTTTGAGCCGAGCGTCACGCTATGGAGTGCTTGAATGAATCTATATCTTTTATTTGCCGCCGCACTTTGTCTTTATGGTGCTATGTTCCACGAAAAAGTTGGAACACCGAAAATCGCCGCACCAATCATGGCATCGGACCTCGATGTGCGTATAAAAGCAATTGCCAAAATAGTTTGGCATTCAATCACATTCATCCTTTCGGTTTTTGGCCTCGCTCTGATTTATATGGCAGTTTCAAAACCTAATCTTCTCGCAATTTTTATTATTTCCGCCATAGCCCTAAGCTTTGCCATCCTCTTTTGGTTTTGCAGCCGTAAATATCTCGGCAAAGCGAACTTCTTTCCCCATCCTTGGGTATTTAGCGTGATTGGCGCACTAAGTATAATTGGCGGCTTTGTATGATGGCTTCTATAGCCAATTATCCTTTATTGATTGGCGGCCTCACTAGCCTTATCGCCAGCGCCCTTCACATCGGCATAATATTTGGTGGCCCAAATTGGTATAGATTCTTTGGCGCCGGCGAAGAAATGGCGCAAATGGCGGCGCGCGGCGACATTAGAGCGGTAATAATAACGCTGTTTATTGCGGGGGTTTTGGCAATATGGTCAGCATTCGGCTTTTCAGGTGCAGGTTTGATACCGCGCCTTCCCTTTATGCGCTTTTGCCTTATCGGGATTAGCGCAGTTTATTTAATACGCGGGCTAGTGCCATTTCTCATTATGCCGCTTTTCCCCCATATTAGTGGCACATTCTGGATTATCTCGAGTGGGATTTGCGCATTTATCGGCTTTTGCTATGCCATAGGAACTTATCAAATGTGGCAAAGTCTTGCGAAATCTTGAGAGTCGGCTTCCTTATCACAATCACTAAAAAGTGAAATTTGGGGGAAAAATGCGACATACTAATATAATTATTGCGGCAATTATCGCACTAACGCCAATGGCCATGGCAAATGCGCAAACCAGCCGATCAGCACAAGCTGCGCCTGCGCCAAAGACAATTGCACCAAAAGCTAGTCCGCAAAAGGCCAACCCCATACCCGCGCCAGCACCTTCACCCGCGCCACCAATTGCGCAGGCTTTAACGCCGACCCCATTACCGCAATATGGACGCACCATAACCCTATCCGAGGCCAAAATAGTTGCGGCGGCCGCCGAAGCCGAAGCGCGCAAAAATAATTGGTCTTTGGTCATAACCATCGTTGAGCCAAATGGCGCAATAGTGCTTTCACAGAAAATGGATGGTGCGCAATATGGCTCTATTGATGTTGCCAATAAAAAAGCAATTACGGCGGCCCATTTTCGAAGGCCAACTTCGCTTTTCCAAGAGGCGGTTAAGACCGGAAATTTAAATTCGGTTTTCTCGGGCGCAATGGCAATAGAGGGCGGTGAACCTATAATCAAAAATGGCGCAATAATCGGCGCAATTGGCGTCTCGGGCGCTACTGCCGCACAAGACGGAATTGCCGCTAAAGCGGGGGCGGCGGCGGTTCCTTAGAAAAGGCAGATTTCCTAAGATTTCAATTTACAAGCGCGATTTTTACGATAATCTAATAATCGAACCAAGAAATTGGGGGGCATAATGTCACAAATTGCAAATTCCAAGCCGGTCACTTTCATTATGACTAGCGACCGCGCCAAATCAAAGGCATTTTACCAAGATGTCTTGGGGCTAGAACTTGATTTTGAAGATGGCTTTGCCGCGGTGTTCAAACTTGCGGGCGCAAGTCTTCGGATTACGGAGATCAAAGATTATAAGCCATCGGCGCACCCGGCATTGGGCTGGGAGGTTGAAGATATTGCGGGCACGATAAAAGACCTTATTTCGCGCGGAGTTAAAATGACAATATATGAGGGTTTTGGCCAAGACGAGCTTGGCATCTGGCACTCTCCCGATGGTAAAGCCAAAGTCGCTTGGTTTAATGACGTTGATGGTAATGTCCTAAGTCTGACGGCTTGTTAGTGTGGGATATTTTACCATAGTTGCAAAAGGTCATTTATTGTGAATGAACTTATCGGCATATTTGCTTTTCTTGACCTTGCTGGAACATTTGTTTTCGCAATTACTGGCGCAATGGTTGCCGCGCGAACTAAAAACGACATCATTACATTTTTGTTTTTTGCAATAATTACGGGCGTTGGCGGCGGCTCTATACGCGATGTTTTAATGGGCAATCAGGCGTTTTGGATTAGCGCACCAGAGCATATAATTGTTTGTGTAATCGCCGCAATTTTAGTCTGGCTTTTTGGCAAAAAGATTTTGCAATTAAGCTCTATTGATTGGCTAGACGCGATCGGCCTTGCGGCATTTTCGGTTGTTGGTGCCGGCAAGGCCCTAGAGTTTGGGGCATCACCCTATAGCGCCATTATTTTGGGCGTAATCACCAGCACTTTGGGCGGCGTTTTGCGCGATGTTTTAGCCAATCAGCAAAACATGCTCTTAAAGCGCGAGATATACATTAGCGCGGCCCTATTAGGGTCCGCAAGTTTCGTTGGGCTATATAAATTAGGGCTCGATTTTTGGGGCGCGGCAATAATTGGCGCGTGCCTAGCGTTTATCCTTCGTGGTGGTGCGCTAAAATA
>CAYTWK010000046.1:0-2073 GCA_964442095.1 uncultured Caulobacteraceae bacterium
GTCCGAAACTATGGAGCTTCCGGATGCGCCAAAAGATGCGCCGATAAAAAAGGACGATAGCGCAAATTCTGGCGCGCAGCAATTATCGCAAAAGCAAGTGAATGATTCCATTATTGGGGTTTGGGTTTTAAAGGGTGATAGCTGTGAAAGCTCAAACGGCATTGTTTTTGATACGGGTGGAAAATATGCCGCCGACGGCGAGGCGGGCAATTGGCACCTCAGTGGCAATGAAATTGAGATAAAACTTGCGGACGCATCTTCGCAATCTGATGATGAATTAAAGATAAAAGTGCTTACTTTGGATGCCAGTTCTGCGATTTTACAAAGACCAGACGGTAGCAATGTTGAATGGAAAAGATGTCCAAATGTGCCAAATCTGAACCAAAATAGCACCGAAGAAAATGCAAAATAACCCATGCTCTAGAGGGATAAATAATTGAAATTTTATACTGCCAAATTTGCGCCTAACCCTCTTCGGGTTGAGATTTTTCTCAAAGAAAAAGGGATTTATGATAAAATCGAAAGCATTGAAATAGAGCTTTCGACCGAAGCCAAATCAAAAGAACACCGCGCGCGCAATAAATTTGGCCTAGTGCCAGTGCTTGAACTTGATGATGGCACTTTTTTGTCGGAATCGCGCGCCATTTGTAGCTATATCGAGGCTCTGCATCCAAGCCCTAATCTGATAGGCGAGAGCGCCCTAGAGCGCGCCCAAATTGAGATGCATGATAGGCAAATGGAATTGAATTTTCTGTTGCCATTGGCGTTTTGGGTGCGCCATACCCACCCAGGGCTTGCTGCGCTTGAAAAGCCGCAAATGCCTGAATGGGGGGCCATTTGCGAAGGGCGCGCCCGAAGAATGGCGGGCTTTATAAATAGGGAACTATCGCAAAAGCCATATATTGCGGGTGATAGGTTTACAATTGCCGATATTACGCTTTTTTCGGGCATTAATTTCGGGCGGATTGTAAAATTCAAACCATGGGAAGAGCATGAAAATATTGCGCGTTGGCGTGAAAATCTCTTGCAAAGGCCAAGTTTTCAATAATGTTCGGATCTGATAATCAATCAGGCGTTCCCGCAGATGTAATGGCGGCGATTTTGGCGGCGAATACAGGCCGCATGCCGTCTTATGGTGATGACGAAATTACAAAGCGCGCCGAGGAATTGGTGAAACAGGCTTTTGAAACCGAGGATTTAGACTTTTATATAGTCACAACTGGCGGCGCGGCAAATGGCCTTGCGCTAGGGGCAATTTGCCCGTCTTGGGGCGCGGTTTTATGCCAAACACATTCGCATATTGTTGCCGATGAGGGGAGTGGCCCAGAATTGTTTACAGGCGGTGCACGCCTTGTTGCGATTGACGGAGTGGCAGGCAAGCTAGTGCCAAATGATTTGCAGTGGGCCGCGAAAAGCTATTCCAAAGATTTTGTTCATGGGCCGCAAATAAAGGCGGTTTCGATTAGTAATCTTAATGAAAATGGCGAAACCTATAGCCCAAATGAAATAGCCGCACTTTCGAAGGTTGCGCGCGAAAATGACTGGCTTTTGCATTGTGATGGCGCGCGTTTTGCCAATGCCGTCCAAAGCCTTGGGGCTTCGCCGTCTGCAATCTCATGGCGGGGTGGCATCGATGCCCTAAGTTTTGGGCTAACGAAAAATGGTGCTTTAATGGCGGAGGCCGTGATTTTGTTTGGTAGTGCGCGAACCATTGCCGCCCCCTATATGCGAAAGCGTGCCGGCCAATTGGTTTCAAAGCATCGCTATTTGGCCGCGCAATTCGTGGCAATGCTTGAGGATGGGCTTTGGCTAAAGCTTGCAAAAAATGCCAATGAAATGGCGCAAAAACTCTCAGAGGTTTTCGAAAAAAGCGGCCATGATTTAGCGGCAAAATGCCAAGGCAATGAAGTTTTTGTCGATTTATCCGATGAAATTGCGCAAAAATTACGCGCAAATGGAATTGTCTTTTATGATTGGCCCGCCCTCAATGCGCAGACCCGAAGATTTGTTTGTAGCTGGGAAACGAACAGCGCCGACCTTATGGCGCTTGCCGATTTATTGTAAAAAAGCCCC
>CAYTWK010000046.1:2173-9524 GCA_964442095.1 uncultured Caulobacteraceae bacterium
TAGAATTTACGGACGTAAGTCACAGAAAAATTATTTACGCCATCGCCTTTGGTTAGGCGGGTATAATCGCCGCGAATGCCGTTTGCATCATCAAACATATATTCCGCGCCTGCACCAATCGCAAAGCTGCCATCATCAGATTTGGTTTTGATTGCGCCGGCTTTGGCTTCGGCCCAAGTGTGGCTATAGCCCATACGACCAATAAGGCTAAGGTTTGGCGCAACTTCGGCACGGCCAACTGCATAGCCGCCAAGATTGCCCTTTTCTTTAATGGTTACAGCGCCGATTTTGTCATCATTAATGCCGAAACCAGCTTCGGCTTCAACGCCAAAATTTGCATTCAATTGTGTGCCAACGCGGCCAGTGATTGAAGTTGTGTCGGTATTGTCAGTATTGCGATGGGTAACACCCGCATTGATATAAGTGCTTGGCGCGGTTTGTGCTAAGGCTGCTGTGCCAAACAAAGCTGGAACTAAGGCTAGAAGTGCTAATTTTTTCATTTTTATCTCCAAATATTCGCCGAGGGTTGGGAGGAATTTTTTCTCGGCGCCCTATGAAGATAGGCACTGGCAATGCCCGCTACAACTTTCCATTCTGTAATATAGAGAGCTGAAAAACATAGTGTGTTCAATGGGTTACACATTGTGGCGTAATTGTGGCGCTAGGATGAATAAGGGCTGAATATTGCGCAAATCTGCCTTTATTCGGACACAAGCATGGCCGAAAGTTCATGAAGATTTCGCAATTTTATCTCGAAGCTATTCTTTTAATGATTCCAGAATAGGAAAGAATTTCTTTGCCGCCTTGGGAAAGCATGCCGCGCACAAATAAAAGGTCTTTGGTATTTCGAATTACTTCGCCGTGCGAATAAAGCGGCAATCCCGCCCTTGAAGGTGAAATGAATTGCGATTCAAATTGCACAGTCACGGCGGGTCCATCGCGTAAATGCTGGGTATGGGCAAAAAGCGCAAAATCTGCAAATGTCATTAAAACGCCGCCATGTGTAAAGCCGCCATTATTATTGTGGCGCTCTGTTGGTATAAACATACATTCGGCGCTGGCGCTTTTGCCGGGCCTGAAATAAAATGGACCAAGCAAATCCTCAGCAGGGTCATTATCAAGGTCTTTGGCCGCGCTTTTGGCATATGTCGACCAGCCTGCGAGCTCGCCTTCGGTATAGGTGAAATATCTGGGTTCTTTTTTAGTATTTTCAGTCATATTGCATTCATTACATGTAGAATAAAATTGTGCAATGTTTTCAAATGATGAAAGCAATTTAGCTTTGGATTTGTAGTATCGTTTTAAAAATGATTTTAGAAAGCAATAGTTTTACGAGTTTTGACGGCGAAATATTGGCGCTAAGCAAATGGCAGAGCCAAATAAACGATGGCCCTATAGTCATTGGCCTTCATGGTATGAATGATTATGCCGAATGTTATTATGCGCTTGGGCCATATTTAAACCAAAGAGGCATAGATTTAATTGCCTATGATGCACGCGGATTTGGTCGCAATAAATCGCGCGGTGAATGGTTTGGCGCATTAAATATGGTCAAAGACTTTTTGCATTTATTGGATTTGGTAAAAGCTAAATATCCAAACCGCAGAATATTCCTTTTGGGTGATAGTATGGGCGCGGCGACTTTGCTTGCAAGTTTTTGGTTCGATCTTGCACCAAAATGTGACGGCATAATTATTGCTGCGCCTGCGGTTTGGGGTTGGTCGAATTTGCCGCTCTTTTATAGGATCGGTCTTTGGGCCGGCTCGCGGATAATTAAAAACAAGCCATTAAATCCGCCAAAGATTGTGGTAAATAAAATCACGGCTTCTGATAATAATGAAATGCTCCTAAAAATTGGGCGCGATCCAAATATGATATGGGAAACCAAGCCTAAAACCCTAAGAGGTTTGGTAGATTTAATGGAATTTGGCTATAAGGGGATAGATAAGCTCGATAGAAAAATTCACCCGCCAGTTCTTGCGCTTTTTGGAGCAAAAGATCAGATTATTCCTATAAAGGCCGGTCAAAAAGCGAAGAATAAATTGCGCAATAAAGCGCAGATTATTGATTATGAAAACGGCTATCACATGCTTTTGCGCGATTTGGGGCGCGAGAAAATATATGCAGACATCGTGAAATTTGTATCTGAAAATTAAATGTAATTTATCAAAAAAGAAATCAGATATTAAAATTTATGGGCTATGCATGCGTGATGGCCGCAAAACTGAATATAAAATTACCTTTGCCGGATAAGACTAAGCTCAAGACTATGGGCGCGAAATTTAATGCCTGGTGGAATGGCACTGAATATGTCGCGATTGAAGAAAATAGCGAGGAAGTGGGCCAAGAAGCCGAAGTGAGCCTAGCAAATAATGGTGAAGCTTCAGAGGTTCAGGATAGCCAAACCCCTGTTTCAGAGCCAGAGGCCAACTCTGCTCATGACTCAGGTTTGAAATTAGTGCCGCCAATCGAGAGGATTTCGTTTGATAGTCAAAGTGCAATCCAAAGCGCCGCCATATTGTGGGGCGAGGGGCGGATTACGCCATCAAATAATGATTTTGACCTAAGCCTAGTAAAAGACTTAGGGCTTAATAAAGGCAATCGTTTTGGTATATTTTGCGGTGAAGCCGGCGCACAGGCGGCGTGCATAATCAAATCGGCAAATTGTAAGACCGAAGCATATTTTGTCGAAGCCAAGGTGAAAGACGCGGCAATAGCCTATATCAAGGCGCAAGGTTTGGAAAAATCCTTTGCAACCAAAATGTATGATGGGTCGCCGAAAAGCGTGCCTAAAAATCGTTTTGAGCAAGTCTTGATGGTATATCAAAGTAGCACCAAGGAAGAAACCGAAAGCAATATTTTTGCGCTTGCAAGAATGTTAAAGCCTAAAGGTGTTGCGGCATGGGTAAACTTCCTAACGCGCGAAGGTGAAGCGCGCCTCGAGGAGAGTAGTGGCAATGAAAGACGCCAATTCCTAACTAATAGCGATATTTTGCCTGCCTTTGAAGCCTCTGGCCTTGTTATAGTGTCTGATGAAGAATGTAGTGCAGATTTATTGAACGCCTATTATAAGCGCCAAGCCCAAATTGTCGAAAATTGGGATAATATCCAAGGCCAATTAATGCAAAAAGGTGGTGTTGAGGCGGTTCGAGCCGCCCTAGAGCAAACAATGGTATGGCGCGCGCGAATTGAGGCTTTAAAGTCTGGGCGTTTGCATTTAAGAAAGTTCATATTACGCCATGGCTAGGCGTTTGCTTAATCCTTCGTTTCATCGCATTTCATATAGATAATTGCATTTGCCGCTTTTATTTGAAATTAAATTGCGCCAAAGTGGGCTATGGCAAAAGACATAAATATAGCCCTTATTAATGCGACAATCCTAATTGAACAAACCAATAGTGAAGGCCGCAGATTTTTTGGCACAGGCTGGCTGGTAAACCTCAAAGAGGCTGGCCTTAATAAGACCGCGCTTGTAACTGCGCGCCACGTTTTCGATGAAATGAAAGGCGATGAAATAAAGCTTAATTGGCGTAGGCAAGATGAAACCGGCAAATGGCTCCTCGAGCCAAGAAATCTTCGAATTCGCAAGCGAAATGGGCAAATGCTTTGGCGAAATCATGAAAAATTTGATATTGGTGTTATTTTAATAAACCCACACCATGGAGCAAAAAATTCGGCAATCCCTTTTTCTTGGCTTGCCAATGAAGCTCTCTTAAGTGATTTTGCAATTGCCCCGGCCGATGAATTATTGGCACTTGGTTATCCGCGCGGACTTAGTGCCAATAAAATTGGATTTCCAATATTGCGCGCCGGAAGGGTTGCATCATACCCAATTTTGCCAATCAAAGACTTTCCAACTTTTTTAATGGATTTTGCCGTTTTTACTGGCAATTCGGGCGGCCCTGTCTATATTTCTGATAGTTTGCGAAAGCCAAATGGTAAAGGGCAAATTGATGAAGCCCATTTAGTCTTGGGTCTATTGGCGCAACAAGTCGAATTAGCAGATACTAGATTGGAAATAGGCATAGTAATCCACGCTCATTATATTCGCGAAGTGCTCCTAGAGCTCTGTGCCGAAAAATCTCGAATTGCTTAATTAATTCGGCAAAAATTCCAGCACTAAACCATTAATACAATATCTTTTATAAGTCGGGGCGGGGCCATCATCGAATACATGGCCTAAATGCGCCTTGCAATTATTGCAGTGCACTTCAATCCGCTCCGAGGCTAATTTCCTGTCAATTTTTTGGCCCAAGGCATCTTCGGTTATTGGGGCAAAAAAGCTGGGCCAGCCGGATCCCGAATTATATTTCGCGTCCGACGAAAAAAGCTCCGTATCGCATGCCGCGCATTTATAAATTCCTGCGCGCTTTTCATCATTAAGAGGCGATGAAAAAGGCCGCTCAGTGCATTCATGGCGGGCAATTTGGATTTGGTCTTGTGTAAGATTTTTCATTTTTCTCTTTCTAGAATTAGCCCTAAGATGGAACAAAGCGCATAACCGCGCCATTCATGCAATAGCGTTTTCCGGTTGGTTTTGGTCCATCATTAAAAACGTGCCCAAGGTGTGATTTACATTCTTTGCAATGAACCTCGGTGCGCGGATATAAAAGTGCAAAATCAAGCTTTGTGCCAACAGCATTTGCATTTATTGGTTGATAAAAACTCGGCCAGCCAGTGCCGGAATCGTATTTATGCGCGCTCGAATAAAGTGGCCAATCACACGCAAGACACAAATAGGTGCCGCGTCTATGCTCGCGGTTTAGTGGCGATGAATGGGGCGGTTCGGTTCCATGATCGCGCGCTATGCGCACGGCTCCAGCTGACATTGTTTCATATTTAGGTCGTCTTGGCATTTTATCTACTTTCGTGACATATCAATTATGGCGCTTTTGCCAAACTTATCATTTATTTTATCAAGCGCACGTTCTAATGAAGCGTGCTTTTTCGCTTTTGTATTTATCAAATCACCTAGATCTGCATTATCGGGGCTGACTAGGTCATTCAAGCCAATTCCAATTAGCCTATATGGTCCTTTACCCATTTCCTTTTCAAAAATTGGCACTATAGCTTCAAGCATTGCGCGCGCAGTTTGGGTTGGTTCAGATAGGCTTGTTTGACGTGTTATATTACGAAAGCCCGAAGTCTTTAGTTTCAGACTAACTGTAATTCCCGCAACATTTTTTTTGCGCGCGCTTTGGGCAACCCTCTCGGCCAGATTTTTCAAAATTGGATATAGCGCTTCTTTAGTGTCTAAATCCTCAAAAAGTGTAGTTTCGCTTGAAATGCTTTTTCGCTTGGATTGGGTTTCAAGTTTGCGATTATCAATACCATTGGCCATTTTATAAAGCCTTTGACCAAAATCCCCATATTCTTGCAATAATTTTTTGGGCTCGGTTCTGGCAATATCCTCAATGGTTTGATAACCCGCCATATTCAGTTTTTTGACAGATTGCGGCCCAACACCATGCAAAAAACCTATGGGCCGCGGCCATAAGACTTTTCTGACATCGGCCTGTGATAATACAAAAAATCCGCGCGGCTTATCTAAATCCGAGGCAGTCTTGGCCAGAAACTTGTTCAAGGAAAGGCCGATAGAAACACTAATGCCGATATTTTCTTCGATATCATGCGCGAGCTTTGCCAATATTTGAGCGGGCTTTTGCCCATGTAGGCGCTCGGTCCCCGATAAATCCAAATAGGCTTCATCAATTGAAACCGGTTCAACTATTGGCGTTA
This sequence comes from uncultured Caulobacteraceae bacterium, assembly GCA_964442095.1. GTDB lineage: Bacteria > Pseudomonadota > Alphaproteobacteria > Caulobacterales > Aquidulcibacteraceae > Pseudaquidulcibacter. Next base: position 7,913 of record CAYTWK010000046.1, read on the forward strand.
AAGACAGCATCATTTCGCGAATTCTGCGTGCCTCATGGGAATATTTTGCCATATCGGGCTTTATGACAATTGCATCTGGGCAAAGTTTTAATGCGCGAAACATGGGCATTGCCGATCTAACACCAAAGCCGCGCGCTATATAACAAGCGGTTGCTACAACGCCGCGCGTGCCGCCGCCAACAATAATCGGCTTTTCTAATAGGCTTTTGTCATCGCGCTTGTGAATGGCGGCGTAAAATGCATCGCAATCAATATGCGCAATAGATAATTCACCAAGTTCATTGTGTGAAACAAGTCTGCGCGAGCCGCAATTGGGACATTTTGCAACTACAATTTCTTCAAATAAAAAACAGTCGCGGCACAAAGTTGGCAAGGCTAATTTAACCCGTTTGTTATATTCTTTTAAAAATTAATTCAAAAATGCACGTTTTATAGTGGGAACATAGGCTTGATGGTGTCGCAAGACAACATAATTGAAAAGAAAAAAGTAATGATTGTTGAGGATAATGAACTCAACATGAGGCTCTTTCGCGACCTATTAACCGCTTTTGGATACAATACCATTGAAACTCGTGACGGCCTTGCTGCATTAGAAATCGCAAAAAAAGAACAACCCGCGTTAATTTTAATGGATATTCAACTTCCTCATGTTTCTGGTTTGGATGTAACCCGTTGGATGAAGGCAGACCCTGAAACCGAGAATATCCCGATAATCGCGGTTACAGCTTTTGCCATGCGCGGTGATGAGGAGAAAATTCGTGAAGGTGGATGCCAGGCCTATTTATCAAAGCCAATATCGGTCGCCACTTTTATTGCTAAAGTCAAGGAGTTCATAGGATAGCACATGACCGCAAAAATCTTAGTTGTCGATGATGTTGAACCAAATGTGCGGCTTTTAGAGGCCAAACTCCAACACGAATATTATTCAGTTATCACCGCCTTTTCAGGCGAGGAAGCACTTGCAAAAACGTTTGGCGAGCGGCCGGATGTAATTCTTCTTGATGTAATGATGCCCGGTCTTGATGGCTTTGAAACCTGCAAACGCATCAAAGAAGATAGCCGCACCCGCCATATTCCAGTGATTATGGTTACCGCATTAGATCAGCGTGAAGATCGCCTAAAAGGGCTTAGTGTTGGCGCCGACGATTTTCTTTCAAAACCAATTGATGATTTTGCGCTTTTGGCGCGGGTGCGCTCGCTTGCACGATTTAAAACCCTAAGTGACGAACTACGTTCGCGCGAGGAAGTTGGTCGTCGTTTTGGCGTAATTGACGAAACTGGCTTTAGAGATAGCGGGACCAATGCGCGAATTATCGTCCTAGAAGATGATAATCGGCGCGGCGAACGCCTTAAAACCATGTTGAATGCTGAACAAAGACCACTTTTGATGGATGAAGCAAACGATCTTGGTCCAGAAGGTCATGCAACTGTTGAATTAATGATTGTATCAGCAAGCGGCACCAATTTTGATGGCCTTCGTTTGGCGGCGCATATACGCTCGCAGCCGGCAACTAGAAACATGCCTATTCTAGCTATTATCGATGGCGAGGATTTCGCGCGTTCAAGCCGCGCTCTAGAGCTAGGCGTCAATGATGTTATTTCGCGCCCAATC
>CAYTWK010000046.1:9534-10438 GCA_964442095.1 uncultured Caulobacteraceae bacterium
CAACCTTATAAAGCGTAAACGCTCACTTGATGTATTGCGCGATAGCGTTGATTTATCTATGGAAAAGGCGGTTACCGATCAATTGACCGGCCTGCATAATCGGCGATATATGGAAAGCCAATTGCGCGCCCTCCTCGAGCGGGTCCAGCATGGCGGCGCGCCAGTTTCAGTTTTGATTGCCGATATTGACCATTTCAAACGCGTAAATGATTTATTCGGCCATGATGCCGGCGATGAAGTAATTCGCCAATTCTCTGAACGCCTCGCATCAAATTTCAGACCGCGCGACCTAGCCTGTAGGTTTGGCGGTGAGGAATTTGTCGTGATTATGCCAGAAACCGCACCCGAAGTAGCAATGCAAATCGCCGAGCGCCTACGCCTATCAGTGTCAAATTCACCATTCTATATTGGCCGCGCCCGCGATGCACTCGATGTAACCTGCTCAGTAGGTGTCGCCGTAGGTAGTGAATTAAATGATACAGCCGAATTAGTGTTAAAACGCGCGGATCAGGCGCTTTATTCGGCGAAGCAGTGCGGCCGTAACCGAGTAATGGCGCAAGCGGCATAGTGCTCAAAAGCCCACCATCGCCCTTCGGGCTCACTCAGGCTTTTGGTTAAGGCGGTCAATCAAAATCAAAAAGCGTCGTTTTTGCTTTTGATTGGCATATCTGTTAGGGCGCTCTGCGCAGATAAATACGCACTTTAGTGCGCTGCGCTTCGGTGCTCGAAGATCCGCCACTTTTGGCTCAAAAGAATTAAATTTCCAGAGTTCAAAAGCCCACCTTCTGAATTAATTTTTGCCCTTCGCCTTACCTGAAAACCAGTTCCCACTTTTCGGGGCTCATCGGCGCTCACTCAGGCTTTGATTTTCATAATTTTGAATTCGGTTACGCCACTTTTTCTT
>CAYTWK010000047.1:0-10349 GCA_964442095.1 uncultured Caulobacteraceae bacterium
GTGCCAAGTGCAAGCGAAATTGCAATTAGAATGTTTGCGGTAGCGCCATCAACTTTAAGCATTTTTTCCAAGAAGAATAATGCATAGAATTGACCGGTATACCAAACAACAGCTTGACCCATAACCGCACCAATAAGGGCAATGATTACGATTTTCAAATTGCCCCATTTGCCAAATGCTTCGGTTAATGGTGCTTTTGAAGTCGTGCCTTCGTCTTTCATCTTTTGAAATACTGGGCTCTCAGATAGCTTCATTCTTATCCACATTGATACTGCAAGAAGGATAATTGAAACTAGGAATGGCACGCGCCAACCCCATTTGCCAAACTCTTCTTCACCCATCGCTGTTCTTAGACCGATAACAACAAGAAGCGCCGCAAAAAGACCCAAGGTCGCTGTGGTTTGAATCCAAGATGTATAAAGACCCCGCTTGTGATCTGGAGCATGCTCGGCAACATAGGTTGCTGCGCCGCCATATTCACCCCCTAAAGCCAAACCTTGGATTAGACGCATGGCCAAAAGAATTAGTGGTGCTGCGATACCAATTTGGTCATAAGATGGCAGAATACCAACCGAGAAAGTCGCAAGACCCATAAGACCCATAGTGACGAGGAAGGTATTTTTGCGACCAACCAAATCACCGATTCGGCCAAAAACTAACGCGCCGAAAGGGCGAACGGCAAAGCCAGCCGCGAAAGCTGCAAGTGCGAAAATAAATCCTGTTGTTTCGTTCACACCTGAGAAAAATTGTTTTGAAATATAAGTCGCAAGAAGGCCATAAAGGTAAAAATCATACCATTCAAAAACCGTCCCTAGTGAAGACGCACCGATTACCAATTTTTCACCGCGAGTTGCCTCATGATGTTTGGGTAGTGCGTCTAGATCAATTGTATCCGACATTTTACTCTCCCTATTCTGTAGCTCTAATTATTAGTCTACTTATTATTAAAACGAATATTTCGCAGCAAATTCGAGGCGGTTAAGTGTGCCATCTAGGCCACCAACCAATTCTCTTTTGCCGTTTCTATATTCTACCCCTAGATCCAAACCGCGCACTGGCGTTATGAATATGTTTGCCGCAATTGATTGCGAAGATTTTGTATACGAATTAAAGGCTCCGGCAGCAAATCCATTTGGATAATCCGCATCTTGATATGAAACCATTATGTTTGCGCGCACTTTTGGCGAAATGCTAAATCTAACTGAACCGGTAGCTGCAAAATTATCAACAGTTCGCAAGGCATTATTTGCAAAAATTGCGTCTGGAACCATATTTAGGCCGACATAGCGCCCAATGCCGTTGCCATAAGTAGCCATAAAAGCGATATTCGAACGTTTGCCTTCGCCAAATGGAATTTTGCCGCCAACGCTTACGCCCCATGCATTTGCAGAATCTGAAACAAGACCATTATTGACATTCAACTGGCGAAGAAGGCCGCCAATTGATAATTCACCAGCTGCGCCATTATATTGGAACCGCGTAGTAAAATCAGGCAATTTGTCGTCATCATTTTCAGTTAGAGCAGGACCAGTAGCAGATGCAGAAGCGGTCTCTGAATTTTCAATTGCAAAATGCCATGTCGCTTTTGGTGAAATTTTGTGGCTGTAGCGGATTTGCGGTTGGCGCGCGAAAACTGTCCCTTCGGTCACACCGACGAAATCGGTGCTTTCTGGCAATGCACCTAAATATTGAAAAGTGGTCCATTCTTGACCAATTGTCCAATTGTCATATTGGAAGAATAAACGGCGCATTGCGAAATTATAGCCATTGGTTGTGCGCTCTGAACCTGCGCCAGCCGTTGTTTGAAAATCACCCTCTAAATAGCCCTTTAAAGTATGACCAGCGACATCACTTGTGAGATTAGTCCAAAGACGAGTTTGCTTTGATGAAAAATCATCTACTTGATAGGAGCGATTTGTGGCAGGCCCAACCGGAATCTGGCCTGGTAAATAAAAATCACGGCCCAAGGCATTTGCCGCGACTTCGCCGCGGTTAAACTCACTAATCGTAGCAACCGTTTTGACAAATCCGCCAATCTTCACACTCGTATTGCCTACACGAAATCCTTCAGCCGGTGCGGCAGGTGCAGCAGCTGGCGCAGGCGCAGATTTTGCGCTCGCAAGCTCTGCGCGTAGACTGGCAACGGCGGCCTCTAATTGCGCAAGCCTTGCGGCTAATTCGGCTTCACGGTTCGCATCTTGCGCGAATGCAGCGCTAGGCAAAGCCAATAATGCGCTGGTGGCAAGCAAAATGCCAAGCTTTCTATAGTTGTTTTTCATTTTTCTCTCCCCTGAGAATTTGGTCTTTGTTTCATTTTTGAAACTGCGATATTTCGCTATGGGGATAATCAGGTTGAAAACGCTTTCTTTGAAGCTAGACAATAGTCGTAATCGATTTTATTCGGCTATCACGCATTACAAGATATGTGTTTAAATTTTGAACTTTGGCGGGAAAAGCTATATTAATCTTTTGTAAACAAAAGGAAATTTGTGAAATTACCCATATCTTTGCAAGATTTTGCAAACTTGAAACCTAGACTAAAGTATGTCATTTTTTAGAAGATTGGCTATCGACCAAGGCTTTTGCTTGGTGCTATGGCTATGAAGATGCACACCAAAATATAATTAAGTGCAAAATCGGGGGCAGGATTAATGAGCAAGTCGATACTTGTGGTTGATGATCATCCTTTATTTCGCCAAGCTTTAGTTCTGGCGGCAAGCAATGTTTATCCAGAAGCCAAGGTTCTTGAAGCCGGCAATATTGACGATGCTTTGCTTGCGATTAAATCCGCAGGTGGCCTTGAGCTTATTTTATTAGACCTTAAATTGCCGGGTGCCGTTGGCTATTCGGGTGTTGCTATTATTCATGCCGAGGCGCCAGAGGTGCCAATACTTGTAATATCAAGTGCGGATCCAAAACGCGCAGCATTAGAGGCAAGAAGATTTGGCGCTATAGGATTTTTGAGCAAGGATAATAATCTAGAAGCAATAGAAGCCGCCATTATTAATGTTGGCAATAAGCAGGCTTTCAATATTAATGATAATTCAATTGACGCTGAAGTTGATGATATGGCCGCCAAGGTAGCAGCCCTTACACCAATGCAATTGCGCGTCTTATTAGGGGTTTTAAACGGCCGCCTCAATAAGCAAATTGCCTATGATCTTTCAATTAGCGAGGCAACCGTGAAAGCGCACCTAACCGCTATCTTTAAGAAACTTGATGTTGGAAATCGCACCCAAGCCGCATTAGCGGCGCGCGCATTGGGAATTGGAATGGAAATATAGGCATTCTAAACATAGTCCTATATTGATAGCTTCAATTACTTTCTATCCAATCAATCAAATCTTTTGGCACGATTGGCTTACGCATTAAAGTCAAAGAATTTACGATTGCTTTATGTGAAAATTCATTAAAATCATGTGCGGTAATAATTGCAATTTTTGCCGTAGGCTCAAGATTCTTAATATGAATTGCTATATCTAATCCATCTTTGTGAGAACATAAATCATAGTCCAATAGGAAACCTTCATAGCCTTTAGGATTGTTATCAAAGACCTTTATAGCTTCTTCAAAAGAGCCAATTGCTTCGCATTGGCAATCAACAGAAGCCAAAAGCTCCGCCATTGCGTCACGAACGCTAGCATCATCATCGACTATCAAAAATTTCTTCTTATTTTCTATTTTTGTATTTAGTGCTTTTGTGCGTGATATATTCTTTTCTGCGCTTTCTAACTTTTGTAACAATTCACTATTATCGGCAATAATTTGTGCATCTGAATATTCTGCAATAGATAGTGTAAACCTTGAACCGCGGCCCCAAACACTGTTTAATTTAACATCTCCGCCCAATAGTTTTGCTGTTCTTTGAACAATTGAAAGACCAAGACCGAGGCCAACTTCATCATTCACACCTATGCGTTCAAATTCTTTGAACACATCTTCCATTTTGTCATTTGGAATACCGATCCCCGTATCATAAACTTCGATTAGGATTTTTGGTCCGCGTTTGCGTGCACCGATCAAAATGCCGCCTTTTTGAGTATAGCGCACAGCATTAGAAAGAAGGTTTTGCACAATAGAACGAAAGAGAACTGGATCCGTATTAACAATAGCGTCGCCCTTTGACACACTAAATTTTAATTTTCGAATTTCAACTTCATGGCGAAATATCTCCGCAATCTCCAAAAGCACAGGCCTAACTGAAAAGACTTTGGGCTGCGGAACAATGCCGCCGGCATCAAGTTTGGAAACTTCTAATAGCCTGCGTAATAACGTCTCACCAGATTCTATAGATTTATCCAATTTATCCAAAAGCGGCTTTTTATCATCAGAAATCTGCCGCGAAAGTGCCGAGGCAAATAGCCTTGCTGCATGAAGCGGCTGCAATAAATCATGGCTAGCAGCAGCAAGAAATCTCGTCTTATCGATAGTCGCTTTTGAAAGGGCAAGGTTGGCATCGGATAGCTCTAAAGTTCTTTGCTCGACCCGCTCCTCTAATTCGGCGCGAGATTTAACTAATTCATTTCGCGCTTCGGCTTCATTAGTAATATCGGTAAAGCACATAACATAGCCGCCACTAGGCATAGGGCCACCGACAGTTTTAAAAATTCTACCATCAGGACGCAGCCGCTCAAAACTATGACGTGTTCGACGTCTTAGATTGGCAAGGCGTCTTTCAACATGATTTTCAACATCACCCGGCCCACATTCACCATTCATAGCATTATAGCGAATTAGTTCGGAAACTGGCGTGCCAACCTTTACAAGACTGGCGGGGTAATTGAACATATCAAGATAGCGACTATTCCACGCAACAAGTTTTAAATTACTATCAATAACGCTTACTCCTGGATCTATATTCTCCAAAGTGGAGGCCAATAGGTCTTTTGAGAATTGCAGGCTCTGCCCACTCGAATCGAGCATCCTTGCAACATCGTTTACGGTCAAGCTCGAACCCGATAGCGCCGACGCCATTAGCGCGCGCGCCGAAGGGGCACCAATTACACCCGCAATAAGTCGTTCTGCATTTCGTGCTGTTGTTCTATCAATTGGTTCCGACAAATCGACCGTTTTGTGTCTAGTCAATTCGTCCTTGGCGATATCATCGCCAACAAAGCGACCAACTAATTTTACTAAATCGCTTTTGCTAACCACACTTGGGATTTGCAATTTATTGCCAAAATCAATTGAAATCCTTGGTGTGCGAAACCTCCTCGCCGATACAATTGCATGCACGCAAATATTCGCGCCTAGGCTCCAAAGTGTGCCGTGCGTTATATTGCTTAGGTCGCCAATTCCAAATAATTTATCTGGATCAAGCAAGGTGCCGTCCATAATTCTAATCATATCGCTTGGCAGAATAAGGGGTAAAAACAAAGTATAAGACCAAACCAATAGGCCGGCCAAAAGGCCCGCCTTCACACCATCTGGATTGCGATTAGTTCCGAAAACCGCAAAGACCAAAGCCGGTGCAAATTGGCTTACGGCGGCAAATGCTACGAAGCCGATTGACGCAAGTCTTTCAGATTGTGGCACATTTCGCGCATAAAGGAACGCAATCGCCATAATAAAAACAATCGAGCCGCGACGTATCGCAAGCATAGTCTTTCCGAAATTTGCATTGCGTGACCATTTTTCATGGCGCAAAAGAATTGGTGCTATTAGGTCATTGGAAATCATGGTTGAAAGCGCAATGGTTTCGACAATAACCATTCCGGTTGCCGCCGAAAATCCGCCAATGAAAACCAATAGTGCCAATGAATTATTGTCAAACTTTAGTGGCAAATCAATAACCAATAAATCGGCTCGAAAGCCAGTAGGCAATATTGCAAAACTCGCGAGGGCAATTGGCAAAGCGACCAATGATGTTATGACTAAATATCCGGCAAATGGAAAACGTGCGCGCACAATATCACCCGAATCATTTGCCTGTATGCTTGAGACGTAAAATTGGCGCGGCAGGCAAATAACGGCAATTGACCCCAAAACACCATAAACAAAAAAGTCTATATTGATTTTTTCTGGCGCAAAATTATTTGCCATTCGCTCTATGCCATAATTTTGATTTGCACTTGGGGCGTCCAAAAATACGAGCGCCGCAAAAACGCCGACAGCAAATAAGGCCAAAAGCTTCACGATTGATTCCAACGCAATCGCCAATAAAATGCCATCATTTTTATTTGACGCTTCATAGGTTCGTGCACCAAACAATATAGAGAATATCGAAAGCACAATCGCCGTTAGCGCCATGGGCATTAAAGTATCTTCGACGGCAGTTAGGCGCGCAAAGCTAGTGCCGACCGACCTAATTTGTAGCGCGATATATGGAATAATTCCCAATAGTGCGATTATAGTTACCAAAGCGGCGACACCGCGTGAATTTGAATATCTTGTTCCAATAAAATGAGAAATCGAGGTTGCGCCTTCGCTTTTTACCGCCTCTACCAATTTTTCTAGAAATCTAAAGCCAAAAATAAATAATAATATCGGCCCAAGATAGATTGGCAAATAGTTCCAACCTTCGGCAACCGCTGTGCCAACTGCACCAAATAGCGTCCAAGAGGTGCAATAAACCGCCAGCGCCATGCTATAAGCAATTGGCCTAAATCTAGAGCGCGAAAAATAATTGGCAAAATTTCCGCCTTTTGCCCAATAGGCGATAAGAAATAAAAAGAGGCCATAAATTGTGGCAACCACAAATACTGTAGCAGTTTGCATTTATCCCCCTCTTTTATTTTATGCGCCATTCTTGGCACAAAGAGAAAATTTTGCAAGCCGCGATAAATTCACCTAAATACAGGAATAATATACTAGACCAAAAGCTAATTTGAAATTGGTGTAGATATTTGCGATAAAAGCCTAAACTATAAAACAAGGGATGCCCATATAAGGCAATATAGGCGTGCAAAAATGCAAGATATTTATGAGCAAATTTACAATAAAAGCGCCGAAAACCCTGATGATTTTTGGCTAGAGGCCGCAAAGGATATTTTTTGGCACAAAGAACCGAAAAAAGGCTTTGAAGATGGCCATTGGTTTAAAGACGGCGAGTTAAATACTTGCTATAATGCCATTGATAGGCACGTCGAAAGCGGCCGCGCAAATCAGATCGCCATTGTCTATGACAGCCCTATTACTAATCACATCAAAAGATACACTTTCGCCGAACTAAAAGAAATAGTTGCGCGAACAGCAGGCATGATTGCAAATCAGGGCGTGAAAAAAGGCGACCGCGTAATCATTTATATGCCTATGGTTCCCGAGGCAGTTTTTGCAATGCTAGCATGTGCGCGGATTGGCGCAATTCATAGTGTGGTTTTTGGCGGCTTCGCGCCTGCCGAACTTGCAAAACGCATTGACGATGCCAAGCCGTCTTTAATTCTATCGGCATCATGCGGCATAGAGCCGAACCGAATAGTTGAATATAAGCCATTATTGGATAATGCGCGCGAACTAGCGGAACACAAAGTCAAGAGCGCAATAATATTACAACGCGAAATTCACCCTGCCCATCTAGAAACCAATAAAGACCTTGATTGGGGCAGTGAGTTTTCAAAGGCCCAACCCCATGATCCGGTTATAGTAAATTCATCAGACCCGCTTTATATCCTCTATACTTCGGGCACAACCGGAATCCCCAAAGGCGTGGTTCGTGACAATGGAGGCCATGCCGTTGCCCTTCATTGGAGTATGAAGAATGTTTATGGCATTAAAAAGGGCGAAACCTTTTGGGCCGCCTCTGACATAGGCTGGGTGGTTGGTCATTCTTATATTGTTTACGCACCCTTATTGGCGGGCTGCACAACAATAATTTTCGAAGGCAAACCCGTCGGCACGCCCAATGCAGGAACTTTTTGGCGAATAATTCGTGACTATGAAGTGGATGTATTTTTCACCGCGCCAACAGCAATTCGGGCCATAAGGCGCGATGATCCTGAAGCTTCATTCATTAAAAGCGAGGGTATCGGCCAATTGCGCGCCTTATTCTTGGCCGGTGAGCGCGCCGACCCCGAAACCGTTTTTTGGGCGCAAAATAATCTCAAAATTCCAGTAATTGACCATTGGTGGCAAACCGAACTTGGGTGGCCCGCAATGGCAACCTGCCTTGGCCTTGGGCGCACCGAAACTCTAGCAGGCTCTGCTGGTCACGCTGTCCCCGGTTTTAGGATAAAAATTCTCGATGAGGAGCATAATATTCTTGGGGCGGATGAAATTGGTGAAATTGCAATAGAATTGCCGCTTCCGCCCGGAAGCCTGCCGACACTTTGGCAAAACCATGATCATTTCGTTGCATCATACCTTTCACGTCACCCTGGGTATTATACGGCGGGCGATGCCGGAACAATTGATATTAATGGCCGCGTCCATGTCATGAGCAGGATTGACGATATTATCAATGTAGCAGGCCATAGGCTCTCGACTGGGCAGATGGAGCAAGTTGTTGCAATGCACACCGCAGTAGCCGAATGCGCAGTAATTGGCGTGCCCGATGAATTAAAAGGCGAAACCCCTATGGCATTTGTGGTTCTTAAAAATGGCCATTTTGTCGAGGCTGGCGTTATGGTTCATGAATTAATCGCCCTTGTACGCAAAGAAATTGGCCCGGTCGCTGCGTTTAAGAATGCGCATATTGTTGAAAAATTGCCAAAGACCCGCTCCGGAAAAATACTGCGGGCAACGATGCGAAAAATCGCATCGGGAATCGATGTTGCGATACCGCCAACAATTGATGACCCCGATTCAATTCGCATAATCAAAGAAGCAATCGGGCATGAATATTAAATAATAATTGCCTTTTAGGTCTTTATTTGCTTTTTATAGGAAAATTTCCAATAAAGAGAGACCCATGAAAGCCTATATTCTTAATAGATATGGCGACGCGCAAAATGCCAAGATTTCCGACTGGCCAATGCCGAGCCCAAAAGCAAAAGAAATTTTGGTAAAAGTTGCGGCGGTTGGCCTAAACCCTGTGGATTTTAAAACCCGCAATGGCAAACTAAAAATAATTCAAGATCCACCAAAGCCATTTGTCATGGGCAATGAATTTTCAGGCGAAATTATTGAATGTGGCCTAGGGGTAAAAAAGTTCAAAATTGGTGATAAAGTAATAGCGCGCGTCATGAAGGATAAAATGGCAGCCTTTGCGGAATATGTTGCGATTGATGAAAACATTGCTGCATTGGCGCCAAATTCGATTCCCCTCGAAGAGGCCGCTGGGCTTCCTTTGGCGGGCCTAACAGCATTACAGGCATTAGAAGAAGAATTGAAAATATCTCCGAATTATGAATTATTAATCACGGCAGGCGCAGGCGGCGTTGGGACTCTTGCAATTCAAATCTCCAAAGCCATGGGCGCAATTGTTACCACAACAGCATCAATAAGGGGCAAAGATTTGGTGCAAAGCCTAGGGGCGGACGAAATAATTGACTATAATTCCCAAGACATTAGCAAAACCAATAAACGCTTTGACGGCATTTTCGATTTAGTCGGCGAAGAAACTTTGGAAAAGCTCTTTGCGATTGCAAAGCCCAAAACCAAAGTCGTATCAATTGCAGGAATGCCCGAACCTCTAACCGCCAAAAAGGATTTAGGGCGCGGGCTTTTTCTTCAGTCTATATTCTGGCTCGCGAGTATCAAACTTCGCAAATTAGCAAAGCAAAATAATGTAGAATACCGGTATCTATTTATGCGCCCGGATGGCAAAGGTCTTTTGCGGCTCTCACAAATGATCGATCAAGGCAAGCTTAAACTAATTATTGATAGGACTTTTGAATTTGCGGATATTGCCGATGCAATTGCCTATCTTGAAAGCGGCCGCGCCAAAGGAAAGATAATTGTAAAAATGTAATGGCGGACAGAGAGGGATTCGAACCCTCGTTAGGCGTAAACCTAAACACGCTTTCCAAGCGTGCGCCTTCAACCACTCGGCCACCTGCCCATTTTCAAAATCCTGAATAGAGACTCGCATTATTATTGCAAGTGTCCATTACATTTAAGGAATTGAATTAAATTATTATTGTTGAGAGGGATTGTTGTAAATTTTTCCAGCGGAAAAAATTTCCACCCCTTCGGGGCGCTACACTTTGTTTCGCGACCAAAACCTGCAGGTTTTGTCGAACCCTCGTTAGGCGTAAACCTAAACACGCTTTCCAAGCGTGCGCCTTCAACCACTCGGCCACCTGCCCGTTTTTAGTTTGCCCTAACGCTACGCTGCTTGAGGGCTTTTTAGTTTGCGTTCTCAAAAAGTCCAAGGCAATGCCTCGGATTTTTCTCTCGCGCGACATTTAAACTTTGAAAAAAGTCTAAACGCTTTTTGCGCAGGCTAGCTAGCTTAATGCTCACTCACGCTG
>CAYTWK010000048.1:0-3007 GCA_964442095.1 uncultured Caulobacteraceae bacterium
CAATATCGCTTTGAAATCCGCAGAAGGTGCAGCGAAATTATTTTCCGCTATACTCAAAGAATCTTTGACTTCGGATATTGTTTCAAAAATTGGTGCTCTAATTGCACAAAACGGCTTCAAGAAAATGAAAGAGCGCTTAGATCCAAATGCCAATAATGGCGGTGTTTTTCTTGGTTTAAATGGCTTGGTGGTTAAATCCCATGGCGGAACCAATGCCGAAGGGTTTGCGGCGGCAATGAAAGTCGCGCTAAAACTTTCAACCTCGGAATATCAAGACATTGTCGCAACAAATTTATTGCGATTAATTGAAATTCGCAAACAAAATTCGCTTTCAAGTGTGAACGCATAGACTTTATTAGAATTATTATTGACTAAGAGACGAGAATATTAAAATGGCAATAAACAGCGTTCTATTAGGTCTAGCGGCGATTACTCCTCAGCGCGCGGTTTCCAATAGCGAACTTGCGCAAATGGTGGATACAAGTGATGAATGGATAGCCGAGCGCACAGGCATCAAATCTCGTTTTATCGCGAATGATTTGGAAACCACTTCGGATCTTGCGCTAAAGGCGGCGCGTGCAGCCCTAAAAAAAGCCAATAGAAAACCCGAAGACATAGATTTAATAATCTGCGCAACGGCGACACCGGATAGAACATTTCCCGCCACTGCAGCCTTGGTGCAGGCTGGATTAGGCATTAATGTCTGCATTTCTTTTGATATTCAGGCGGTCTGCTCTGGCTTTGTTTATGGATTAAGCGTTGCCGACGCAATGTTAAAGGCAGGTCAGGCGAAAACCGCGCTTTTGATTGGCGCTGATACATTTTCACGTATCCTTGATTGGTCTGATAGGGCGACTTGCGTATTGTTTGGCGATGGCGCTGGCGCGGCAATTCTTGAGGCCACAGATGAGGATGCCGCAGAAGGAAAAGGGATTTTGGCAAATGTCTTGCGCGCCGATGGTCGCTATGCCGACATTCTAAATGTTGATAGTGGCGCATCAATGGGATCGCGGATTGGGAAATTACGCATGGAGGGGCAAGCGGTTTTCCGCCATGCAGTAAATAATATTTCGGAGGCGATTGTGAATTGCTGTGCGCAGGCGGGAAAGAGCGTTGATGATATTGATTGGTTCGTTCCGCATCAAGCGAATAAAAGAATACTCGATGGCGTAGCAAAAAAGCTAAATATTAGCGAAGACAAAGTGATAGTAACCGTCGATATTCATGGCAATACCTCTGCTGCCAGCGTGCCTTTGGCTTTTTCCGTAGCGCAAGATAGGGGGCAAATTAAGCAAGGCGATTTGGTCCTATTCGAAGCAATGGGCGGCGGTCTAACTTGGGGCGCAAGCCTAGTTCAGCTATAATAAGCAAAAAACGGGTGAAATTACCCGTAAAATCTCTGTTTTATTGCATTTTACGATAGAATCAGGACTTTTTACTATTGCCCTTGCGATAGTTTTAAGGCTATGCTTTAAGTTATATATGCGGTTTGCCTTTAGCTGTATCTGTGGGGGTAGATAAAGAAGCGGGCAATAATGCGGTTAAGAATTTGGGGACAATGATGGCCAAAACACTAACACGCGCAGATCTAGTGGAAGTCTTGGGGCGTGAGCTTGGGCTTTCAAAAGCCGACGGCTCCGAACTATTGGAGCAATTATTAGAACATTTGGCTGAGGCCATGGAAAGCGGTAAGACCGTCAAACTGGCTCGCTTTGGAAATTTTTCGACTAGAAAAAAAGCTCCGCGTATTGGCCGAAATCCGAAAACCGGCGTAGAAGCTACTATATCTGGTCGCCGTGTCGCATGTTTTAAAGCGTCGCAAATTCTGCGCACGCGGGTTGAAAATAGCTAAACAGTAAAAATGACTAGCGATGATAATCTAACACAACACAATAAATCCCCCGATGCTTTTCGAACTATTTCAGAGGCGAGTGAGGAAGTTGGTGTGCCGCCACATGTATTGCGGTTTTGGGAAGGCAAGTTTTCCAATTTAAAGCCTTTGAAACGCGCTGGTGGCCGGCGTTTTTATCGGCCCCAAGATATTTTATTAATGCGTGGATTGAAATATCTCCTACAAGATCAAGGAATAACTATTCGCGGCGTTCAAAAACTAATTAAAGAACGTGGAATACAATCTATTCGCGATGCTGGTAATATGGGTGCGCAAAATGGCTCGGGTTTTAGTGATTTTATGATTGATGATCCAATTGAGGTAGAATATCAAACCGATAATCAGGACACTAATCCAGATAATTCTGAATTTGTAGAAATTGATGTCAATCAAAGCAAATCACATCCAAGCGGCAATAGCCCGGCCTTGCTTCGTGCTTTAGCTCGGCTGGAGCAGGCGCGGCTATTATTAGATAATGCTTTGGCCAAATAAATAATTCTGGCAATAAAATGGAAAATCTTGAAATCAAAGCGGCGACTTTTGCCGATATCGCGCAAATCAGTGCTCTTGTCGAAAGTTCCTATCGCGGTGAAAGCGCCAAAGCGGGTTGGACTTTTGAATCGGATTTAATTGACGGCAAACGCCTAAATGAGGGCGAGCTAGAGGAAATTTTAACAAATCCAAACAAAAAACTATTCATTGCGCGTCAAAATCAGGAACTAGTCGGAACTATCTGTCTTTATAGAGATAATGAAATCTGCGAATTTGGTATGTTTGCGGTAAATCCCCAGTTTCAAGCCAATGGAATTGGTAAAATCCTACTGAGCCATGTCGAAAATTTCGCGAAAAATGAATGGGGCATTGCCGAAATGCAGCTTTCGGTGATTAGTGTGCGCCAGAACCTAATAGAATATTATTTAAGGCGCGGTTATCGGTCCGTGGGCAAAACCTTTTCTATGGCGGATCATCATTTAAATGACGATATGACGAAGGGGCACGATTTGACCTTGGAGATTTATCGCAAGAAGCTATAGGGTTTGATGTAAATGCTATTGCCAAGGAGCAAGGCGCAGCGCCCCGAAGGGGTAAAAATTGCGATTAGCGCAATTTTTATCA
>CAYTWK010000048.1:3107-4837 GCA_964442095.1 uncultured Caulobacteraceae bacterium
TAGTTAAATGCACACGCATCGTCGGAGTATAGCGCAGCCTGGTAGCGTACTTGTCGCCGTCATTTTGCAAAGCAAAATGGCGCAAGTTGGAATGTGACAAGGGGTCGTGGGTTCACAAAACCTATAGGTTTTGGACGCGAAGCAAGGCGCAGCGCCCCGAAGGGGTAAAAATTGCGATTAGCGCAATTTTTATCAAATCCCGCTATCTTGGACTTTATCATGCAAGCATCACTTGCGCGAATTGCCTCACTTAGTTAAATGCACACGCATCGTCGGAGTATAGCGCAGCCTGGTAGCGTACTTGTCTGGGGGACAAGGGGTCGTGGGTTCAAATCCCGCTACTCCGACCATTTATCTGATTTTGGAAACACTCGGCGGGCCCTCTTTTGGTGCAATTTCATGGGCTTTTGGTCGCATCCATTTAAATAAGGGATAGAGGGGAAATACCCAAACGATTCCGAGAAAAAGGAAAATCAATAAATTAATAGCATTTGGAGTCTGCTTTAGGGTAACACCAATCCCAGTTGCTACAAGGATATAAACAATAAGATAAATTAGCGTTGTGAAAAGACCAATCGCGCGCCTTAAAGTTGGTTTCATACTGTTCCTAGTGTCGAGTTTGCTTGATTTAATTTTGCAAAATTCATAGTCATAAATTCAATAAAGGTAAACCCATAAATGACCATAGCTAGTAAAGCCAATAATTATCTTTCCGACAAATCGGTAGGTGTTTGGCTATTGATTGTTGCGCTTTTAGTTTTCGCAATCATTATTGTTGGTGGCGCTACACGGCTTACAGATTCTGGCCTTTCAATTACCCATTGGTCGCCAATTCATGGTGTGATTCCACCTTTAAATCCTGCTCAATGGCTCGAAGAGTTTGCAAAATACAAACAGATTGCCGAATATCAATTTGAAAACAAAGGAATGTCTCTCTCGGAGTTTAAATTTATATTTTGGTGGGAATGGGCGCATCGTCTATTGGGCCGCATAATTGGCTTGGCGCTATTATTGCCATTATTATATTTTTGGATACGCCGAAAACTACATCGGGCCGATATTATACCGCTTACAGCCGTAGTCTTATTAGTTGGCCTGCAGGGCTTTATTGGCTGGTGGATGGTAAGTTCGGGTATCGATAGCGAGCGCGTTGATGTCGCAGCCTATCGCCTAGCGGCCCATTTGGGAATGGGCTTTTTATTGCTTGGTATCTTGGTTTCTATGAGCTTTGGTAAACTATATAATAAGCCGCTAGCGATTGAAAAAAGCCGCTTTTGGACCTTAATTTTGATTGTGGCTTTCCTACAAATAATTCTAGGTGCATTTACCGCCGGAACACATGCGGGGTTTGCACATAGTGACTGGCCAAAAATAGATGGCAATTGGCTACCAAAAGATTATTTATCACTTGTGCCATTTTATGCAAATTTTGTTGAGAATACCCAAACAATTCAATTTAATCATAGAATTATTGGCTATTTGCTCTTTGTTCTATTGGTTTATGAACGGATAAAAGCGCGCTTTAGTATGATAGGCCTTCATAATAGGTTTGCGAACCTCGTTCTTTTATTATGCCTTGGGCAAATTACACTTGGAATTTCGCTTCTTAGTATTTTTGCGCATCACACACCGCCGCAATTGATTGGGGTTTTATCGGGCGTAGCACATCAAGGGCTTGCCGCTATTCTATTTGCATTTTTGGTTTTGGCATTTGTAACTTCGCGAAAGAA
>CAYTWK010000048.1:4847-8241 GCA_964442095.1 uncultured Caulobacteraceae bacterium
CTATGTAAAAGTTAAGTTTACCGACTATCCAAAACTTTCGATAATTGCTAATCAGCCGATTTGTATTGGTCAAATAATCCAAGCCCAGATAATCAGCACCTAAAGGAGTTTAATATGACAGCAATTCTAGACATTATTGGCCGCGAAATCCTCGACAGCCGCGGAAATCCTACCATAGAAGTTGACGTCTTACTCGAAAGCGGTGCTCATGGTCGTGCAATGGTTCCATCAGGCGCATCAACCGGTGCACACGAGGCGGTAGAGCGCAGAGATAATGATAAATCGCGCTATCTTGGTAAAGGCGTTCAAAATGCGGTTGATGCTGTTAATAATGAAATCTTCCAAACCCTTAGTGGCTTTGATGCTCTTGATCAAAGACAGATTGACCAAGTCCTTATCGAACTGGATGGCACGCCAAATAAATCTCGTCTTGGCGCGAATGCTATTCTAGGTGTATCACTCGCAGTGGCGCGTGCCGCTTCAGAGGCTGTTGATTTGCCGCTTTTCAATTATATTGGCGGAGTAAATTCGCGCGTTCTGCCGGTTCCAATGATGAATATTATCAATGGCGGCGCGCATGCCGATAATCCGATTGATATTCAAGAATTCATGATTATGCCTTTAGCTGCGCCAAATTTCACCGATGCAGTTCGTTGGGGCGCAGAGACTTTCCATGCATTAAAGTCTATCCTTAAAGCAAAGGGTCACAATACAAATGTTGGCGATGAAGGCGGCTTTGCACCCAATATAGCTAGTGCCGATGAAGCGCTTTCGGTCGTAATGGAAGCAATTGAAAAAGCTGGTTTTAAGCCTGGCACGGAAATCGGTCTCGCGCTGGATTGCGCCGCAACCGAATATTTCAAAGACGGCGTCTATGATATGACGGGCGAGGGACGTAAATTTACCTCCTTGGAAATGGTTGATTATCTTGCAAATCTTGCAAATAAATTCCCAATTTATTCGATTGAAGATGGCATGTCAGAAGATGATATGGAAGGTTGGTCGGCATTAACTGCGGCGCTTGGCTCAAAAATTCAATTGGTTGGGGACGATTTATTTGTAACCAATCCAAACCGCCTCGCAGATGGAATTGCTAATAATCGCGCGAATTCGATATTGGTAAAAGTAAACCAAATCGGCACTTTGTCGGAAACTCTTGATGCTGTGGATATGGCGCACCGCAATGGCTATACGGCGGTAATGTCGCATCGTTCTGGTGAAACCGAGGACACAACCATTGCTGATTTAGCGGTGGCAACTAATTGCGGGCAGATAAAAACCGGCTCTTTATCACGTTCAGACAGGATTGCGAAATATAATCAATTAATCCGAATTGAAGAAATGCTCGGGACACAAAGTGTCTATGCTGGTTTTGGCGCTCTAAAACAAAAGCACTAAACTGAGATTGGTTTATTGCCTAATGAAGTAAGGGTCGAACGATTGTCAAAGGGCAATGGGTGGCCTTTGCCGCTTTGCGGATAAAATTTTTAGATTTCAATGATTTATTCACCATATTTTGGCAAGTTTAGGTAAATATCAAGTGTAAGCCTTGCACTTGCCAAAATATTAAGTGAATGAGTATCGTGGGACCTAATGAGCATATTTAGTGCAAAACCTGCAAAAGTTATCTTTATATTGGGATTTGTATTCCTTGGGGCGCAAGCGTTTACCGGCGAGCAAGGTCTATTGAGCTGGCGTCAATATGCGTTGCGCGCCGATCAATTGGAGCGTGAAAAGGCTGAGCTTGATGCGCAAGCTGCTAATTTAAAGGTCAAAATAGCCCAATTAAAAGGCACAAATGCCGATAAGGATGTGATTGAAGAAATTGCAATGAACCAATTGATTATGGTGTCGCCACAAGACATTGTAATAAAAATCCCTTAATTAACCGCTATTAAACTCGCTATTTTTCATTACGCACTGGCGGCAAATCTTGTATGCTTATGACGAATAGCATAGGTTCCATGCACATAATGGACTAGACTCCACTGGAGCATGGCTTCATAAAGATAGGCTAAAAGATTTGTTCATTTGGTTTTCGACTGGAAAGGACCTAAATGTCGGCAAAAAAACAGGATTCGGCTGCGAAAAAGGCGGCTTCAAATCAATATTCGCGTGACGAATTATTAGAATATTACCGTCAAATGCTCTTAATCCGCCGCTTTGAAGAAAAGGCTGGTCAATTATATGGTATGGGTCTGATAGCAGGTTTTTGCCACCTCTATATTGGTCAAGAGGCCGTGGTTGTTGGCATGGTTGCCGCGCAAAAAGAAGGCGATTCTGTAATTACTGGATATCGCGATCATGGCCATATGCTTGCAGCTGGTATTAGTGCGCGTGAGATTATGGCAGAGCTTACGGGACGTGTCACTGGATGTTCGCGCGGTAAGGGCGGCTCGATGCATATGTTTTCCAAAGAGAAGCATTTTTATGGCGGTCACGGCATTGTCGGCGCGCAAGTTTCATTGGGAACCGGTCTGGCATTCGCGCACCGTTATCGCAATGATGGCAATGTAAATATTGCATATTTTGGCGATGGCGCGGCAAATCAAGGTCAAGTCTATGAAAGCTTTAATATGGCGAGCCTTTGGAAATTGCCTATTGTTTACGTGATTGAAAACAATCAATATGCCATGGGAACCGCCGTTGAGCGCGCCTCTGCCGAAATTGAACTATTTAAACGTGGAATTAGTTTTGAAATTCAGGGCGAACAAGTTGACGGCATGAATGTTTTGGCCGTCAAAGAGGCTGCAGCGCGCGCGCTCAAATCAGCGCGGGACGGGTCTGGCCCATTCCTATTAGAAGCGAAAACCTATCGTTATCGCGGTCATTCAATGTCTGATCCAGCTAAATATCGTCCAAAAGACGAATCAAAGCAGGTTCGCGATACCAAAGACCCGATTGATTTTATTCGCAATCTTGGCCTTGAAAATGGCGTATTCTCGGAAGATGATTTGAAAGTTATCGATCGCGAAGTAAAGGAAATCGTTGCTGATGCTGCTGAATTTGCGCAATCTAGCCCTGAACCCGATATCAATGAGTTGATGACGGATATTTATTTGTAATAAAATTCCCAAAACCAATGGGTATCAAACTAGGAGTTGAAAAATGAAGCTCAATAAACACAAGGGTTTAACAATTGGCTGCTCTTTAGCGGCGCTTATTTCTGTTGGTCTTATAAGCTCTAGCATAGTTCATGCACAGCAAAATAATGCTCCAGCAATGCCGTCAGATACCACGCCGCGCGTGCCCGGAAGCTTTTCTGGTGGCTCTATTGCGACTGCTAAATATACGCCCGCTTGTGCACCATTTGTATTCGATATGGATGCCGATGCTATAAATCGCGCGCAAAGCAAGGCCTTTTTGATTGCAGAGAATAACCGCTTTAATCAAT
>CAYTWK010000048.1:8251-10349 GCA_964442095.1 uncultured Caulobacteraceae bacterium
TGGGATGCTTATGAGAACTGCATAACAATTAATGCGCGCCGCGATATTGATGCTATGCGTGACATTATAAGTGATTATGTAACAAGCGAGGCGGATAAAGAAACCCAAACGCTTAGTGCATTGAATACTGCGGCCACCTCAAATCTTGACCGCGTAAAAGCAATTGCCGCTGCAAAAAAGGCGAAAGCTGCGACTACGCTTCCTGCAATCCCGCCTTCAGAGTGGAAAAAGCCTGAAGGTCGTCTAGTAGGAACATTGAAATCAGGGACAATTTCGGCAGGAAACTATTCTGGTGGCTGTCCAGTTTATAAGTTTAATGTCACAACCGAAAACTTTGCAACCGTAACAACGGGCCCCGGGTTTAACGCTTATATTGAAGCACTAAAGCAGGCCGCACCTTCAATCAGTGAAGCCCGTGTTTGCCGCAATGAAAATAGCCAAAAGGACTATAATGACATTCAAAATGTTATCCAAGATGGTCTAAATGAGGTCTATATTCCAGCAAAAACAAATTTTGAAAATAAATATGTTGCTGTGCGTAATCAATTAAACCTGCAGCGTGAGCCGGGCGGACTATTGGCGCCATCAAATACACCGCGCCCAAGCGCAGCGCCGGCACCAAAAGCCAAAGCTAAAAAGAAGAAATAATTTTTCTATAAAGAATATCACAGATTCGGAGTATTGAATTGTCTATTGAAATTTTAATGCCAGCATTATCACCAACTATGGAGGAAGGCGGCCTTGCTAAATGGTTGGTTGCCCCTGGTGACAAGGTAAAAGCGGGTGATATTCTTGCTGAAATTGAAACTGATAAAGCAACAATGGAAGTTGAGGCGGTTGATGAGGGAACCATCGACAGGCTATTAATTGAAGCTGGCACACAAGGTGTAAAAGTAAATACTCCCATTGCTATTCTTTTGGCAGATGGCGAAAGCGCTGCTGCGCCTAGTCCTGCTGCGAAAACACCTGAAGTGGTTGCAGCGCCTATTGTTGAAGCCGCGCCTACACCAAGCACTAGCCCAGCGTCAGAGGGTTCAGTTAAAATAACGGTTCGTGATGCATTGCGTGATGCTATGGCAGAGGAAATGCGGCGTGACCCTGATGTATTTCTTATCGGTGAAGAAGTCGCACAATATCAAGGCGCATACAAGGTCTCACGCGGTCTATTGGACGAATTTGGCCCTAAACGAGTTATTGATACGCCTATCACCGAGCATGGTTTTGCAGGTCTGGCGGTTGGTGCGGCAATGGCGGGCCTAAAGCCAATTGTTGAATTTATGACCTTCAATTTTGCAATGCAGGCGATTGATCATTTAATCAATTCATCTGCAAAAGTGCTCTATATGTCGGGCGGTCAGATTTCAACGTCTATTGTCTTTCGTGGTCCAAATGGTGCGGCTTCGCGCGTTGGCGCGCAACATAGCCATGATTATTCTTCTTGGTATGCGAATGTTCCGGGGCTTAAAGTTGTGGCACCTTATGATGCCGAAGATGCAAAAGGCCTATTGAAATCAGCCATTCGTGACCCAAATCCAATCATATTCCTAGAGCATGAATTGGTATATGGTATGGAATTCGATATTTCCGATGCCGAAGATTTACTTGTGCCAATTGGTAAAGCCAAAGTGCGCCGCGAAGGCACAGATGTGACCATAACCGCCCATTCGCGCATGGTTGGATTTGCCCTTAAAGCAGCCGAAGAATTGGCAGGGCTTGGGATAAATGCCGAAGTTGTCGATTTGCGCACCCTTCGCCCACTTGATACTGAAACAATTATCTCCTCAGTTAAAAAGACAAACCATCTTGTAAGTGTTGAAGAGGGTTGGGGGCCAATGGGTGTTGGCGCGGAAGTTGTCTCGCAGGTTGTGGATCATGCCTTTGATTGGCTTGATGCACCGCCTATAAGGGTGCACCAAAAGGACTGCCCATTGCCATATGCCGCAAACCTCGAGGCTTTAAGCCTTCCGCAAGTTGCAGATATAGTCGCCGCAGTGCGCAAAACATTGAATAAATAGGGGGCTTTAGGATATGCCAATTGATATTTTAATGCCAGCACTTAGCCCGACAATGGAGGAGGGCGTCCTTGCCAAATGGCACA
>CAYTWK010000049.1:0-10132 GCA_964442095.1 uncultured Caulobacteraceae bacterium
AACCACAAGATGAAAGCTGGAATTTGGGATTTAGCGTTTGACGTGTCTTATTCAAAAGCCGAGCAGGATGCCCAAAATATTCAGCTTATCTATTCTTTTGGTCAGGCGCGCCGCGCAGACACTTTCGGTCTTGATTGGAATCCAGAAGGCTTCACACAATTAAAATCTAGCTTGAATTATGGCAATGCTAGCAATCTTTACCTTGGTGACAGTGCACCAGGTGGCTGGGGTGAGGGTTTCTCGCAAGCGCCACACGTTGAAGACAGCTATTCAGGCTTTGATTTCAAAGCTAAGACTGACATCAAAGATACATTTGTTGGTGGTCTATTTGAAAGCGTGGAATTGGGTGCCAATTTCTCAAATCATGACAAATTGAAAACCTCAACCGATGATGACGTTTGCTTTAAAACTTTTGTAAATATCGCTTCAACTTTCGCTGGTGATACCCAAGGCGGTTCATCAACATGCGGTTTCGCATCAGTTCCTGGAACTTATAGACGGGCAACCACAAGCCTTGCGTCTAATACTGTTGGAAATGCTAATCTGAACTTTGCTGGTATTGGTCCAATTGCGGCATTTGATGTGCTCGGAACTTTGAATAGCCAATATCGCCTTGTTGGTCGTAATGACGGCAATGCTATTGGCCGTAACTGGACACTAAACGAACAAGTCTTCACAGCATTTACGCGTTTTAATATAGATACAGAATTAATGGGTCGTCGTATTGGCGGTAACCTTGGTGTTCAATTCGTTGATACAAGATCTGAATCAACTGGCGGCACTGTTGTTTTCTCAAGCCTAACCGGTGGTGGCGGTGCAAACTCTACCGCTCCGCGTCAAGTAACAACTGTCGGCAACCATTACACTGACGTATTGCCAAGTGTGAACGTAAATATCGATTTGACTGATAAATTGAAATTGCGTTTGGCTGCTGCAAAGCAAATGGCGCGTCCGCGTCCTGACGAATTGCGTGCATCATTCATTGTTAACGTCAATAATTACACGAATTTCGCTAACCCTGCTTCTTGCACGGGCACTATTCCGGTTGCTCCTCCTGCGGGCTTTACTTATGCGTGTCTTGGCGGCAATGGCGGTAATGCCAAACTTAAGCCTTGGCGTGCGAATGCCTATGATGCGTCATTGGAATATTACCTAAGCTCGAAATCAAATCTTGTTATTGCCGGCTTCTATAAGGAAATCGATAGTTTTATTTATAACGTTAGCGCGCTAACTGATCTATCGCCTTATATTGCTAATATTCCGCCAACCACAATTTTGCTTTCAAACTTTGGCTCATTTAATGCGCCGCGTAATGGAACAGCTGGTCGCGGCAATAAGGATGCATACATCAAAGGCTTCGAAGCTGCGGCAAATCTAGATTTAGGTGATATTTTCCCGAATGTCCCTTTCATTGATGGCTTTGGCTTTAGCGGTTCTTACAATCGCAATATGACCAATATTGCGCCATCAGCAAGCGCGGTTACCGCTGGTCGTCCGCCGATAATAAATGGTAACTCGCTTCCTGGCTTCTCAAAAGAAGCACATTCATTGACTGTGTATTATGAGAAATATGGATTTGAAACCCGGGTATCACGTCGTTGGCGCTCTGGCGTTAATGCCGATGTTGCTGGCTTCTTTGCAAACCGCGAGTTTTCAAGAATCCTGCCAGATGAGCAAATCGATGCGCAAATCCGCTATACATTCTCTGATGGTCCTTTGAACGGCTTGTCGCTTTCACTTGAAGGAAGCAATTTGACCGATACATTGTTCCGTCGCCAAAATGGCACAATGACACCAAATGGTTCATTGTTGCCTTGGAAAACAGAGCGTTATGGCGCAAGGTATTTGTTTGGCGTTGGCTACAAATTCTAATTGGTTTGGCCGGGCTTGCTTTAAAGTCCGGCTACTTCCCTCCTGCCTTGCTGTCGTGCTTCGTTTTCCCCAATTTTTCGAAGCAAAAACGCAGACAGCAAGGTAGGTTTGGGTTTGATGAATAGATTGTCCGCAACCTATTTTTCAAACCCAAATTTATAAATTTAATCATTAAATTGGTTGGACCAAATAGGGTCTGATTAGGGGAAAATTTCAATCGGTAAATAATGTTTGATAAACTATCAGTCAAATATATAATAATAGAGTTGCAATACCTAAACCGTTGGAATAAAAGCATTGATAACGCTAACAATTTTCATTGTCATCGCAGGAGAGATTAAGTGAGTATTCATAAGAGCAAATTATTTCTGGCCAGCGCAGCGTTCGCACTAACTCTTGGTGCTATATCCGCTCCAGTATTCATAAATGCTAAGCCTGCGGCGAATGCTCCTTTGGCGGATTGGCCAAGAATCAAAAGTCCGTTTACTCAAAATGCGGCCCAAGAGGCCCAAATCGCTCAGATAGTTAAATCAATGACTTTGCGCCAAAAAATTGGCCAAATGACACAAGCGGAAATCAAATTTATTACACCCGCCGAAGTAAAAGAATATTATATTGGCTCAGTTTTAAACGGTGGCGGTTCTTGGCCCAATAAGAATAAGAATTCTAGCCTCAAAGATTGGCTAGATTTGGCGAATGCCTATTATGATGCATCTACTTCTACAGATCTTGCAACGCCTATTCCTATTATTTGGGGTATTGATGCGGTTCATGGAAATAATAATGTTTATGGCGCTACAATTTATCCGCATAATATTGGTCTTGGTGCTGCAAGAAATCCGCAATTGGTTGGAGAGATTGCTGCGGCAACCGCAAAAGGTGTTCGTGCGGCTGGCATAAATTGGGCATTTGCACCAACTCTGGCTGTGACTCAGGATCAAAGATGGGGTCGTAGCTATGAATCATATTCTGTAGATCCGCAATTAGTTCGCAAATATGGCGAAGTATTCGTGCGCTCTATGCAGGGCAATTTGAAAAGCGATACTAATGCAATAGCCACTGCAAAGCACTTTATTGGTGATGGTGGAACTCATAATGGGATAGATCAGGGCGAAAATCGCTCTTCATTAAAAGACCTAATAAATATCCATGGACAGGGTTATTATGGCGCATTGGGCGCGGGCGCACAAACCGTAATGATTACCTATAATTCATGGGCGCCTGCTAAAACCGCGACCAATAATGGCAAATTACATGGCGTAACCGAATTGGTAACTGGCGCACTAAAAGACAAAATGGGTTTTGACGGCTTTGTAATTTCTGATTGGAACGCCATAGAGCAAGTTCAAGGTTGCACAAAATCACACTGCCCACAGGCGATTAATGCCGGCAATGACATGATAATGGTTCCCGAAGATTGGAAAGCATTTATCGAAAATACTGAGAAAGACGTTTTAGAGGGCCGCATTCCAATGAGCCGCATTGATGATGCTGTTACGCGAATATTGCGGGTGAAAATGCGCGCTGGTATTTTCGGAAGCCGCCCATCTGAATGGTCAGTTGCGGGTGATGTCAATGCAATTTCAAATCGCCCATTGGCGCGCCGCGCGGTTCGCGAATCCTTGGTTTTGCTAAAAAATAATAATTCGGTTTTGCCACTTTCGCGCGGCAAACGAATTTTGGTTGTTGGCTCTGCTGCCGATACAATGGCAAAGCAAACCGGCGGCTGGACTGTTACATGGCAAGGTGATGAAATCACAAATGCTGATATTCCCAATGGCGATACTTTATTGGCCGCAATTCGCGCCGAATCTGGTGCGAATAATGTAACCTATTCAGAAACTGGCAAAGATGTGAATGTCCGCAGTTTTGATGTTGTAATCGCGGTTATGGGCGAAAAGCCATATGCCGAAATGAAGGGCGACGTAAGGCCGCCTGAAACTTTACGACACGAGGATAGATACCCAGAGGATGCCGCCGCAATTGCTGCCGTAAGTGGCAAAGGCGTGCCTGTGGTTACCGTGCTTTATTCGGGCCGCACCTTATATGCTAATCCAATGCTAAATAAGTCGGATGCTTTTGTGGCCGCCTTCTTACCGGGAACCGAGGCAAAAGGCATAACTGACCTATTGTTTAAGAATTCGCGCGGCCAAGTCCGTTATGATTTCAAGGGCAAATTGCCATTTGCTTGGCCGTCAAATGCTTGCCCACCTGCGGCAAATGTTGCATCTGCAAATTATAGGCCTTTGTTTAATTATGGCTATGGTTTAAATTATCAAACCAGACGAAATATTGCGCAATTGCCTGTCGATAATCGGACGAGCTGTCCAAACCCGCAATAGGCAATCGCCAAGGGCAGAATTATGGACGCAAATGCTAAAATGAAAATCGTTATAGTCGGCGGCGGTAGCGCCGGCTGGATGTCCGCGGCATTTTTATCACGTGTTCTAAAAGATAATTATGATATTGTCCTAATTGAATCCGATGAGATTTCGACAATTGGTGTTGGCGAAGCGACAATTCCGCATATTGCCACTTTCAATAATATTCTAAAAATAGACGAAGTTGATTTTATTAAAAAAACCCAAGCTACTTTCAAATTGGGAATTAAATTTCAAAACTGGCGGCAATTAAACCATTCCTATATTCATGGGTTTGGAAAAATTGGCCGCGAATGGGAGCATTTGCGGGTTCATCAATATTGGTTAAAACTGCATCTCGCTGGAAATCCTATCGCTCAGGATTTTCGTTCTATGTCGATAAATACTGTTGCGCCAGAGCAGAATAAATTCATGCCGGCAAAGACAGATATGAAAGACTCGCCGCTTTCAGAGATTGTATATGCTTATCATTTGGACGCCGGCCTTTATGCGCGATATTTGCGCAATTATTCCGAAGAGCGCGGCGTAAAGCGGCTTGAAGGTAAAATCATAGACGTAAAATTGCGCGGCACTGATGGCTTCATTGAAAGCATAAAAATGGAAAGCGGCGCAATAATTGATGGTGATTTCTTTATTGATTGTTCGGGCTTTCGTGGGCTTCTAATTGAGCAGGCTTTGAAAACTGGCTATGAAGATTGGAGCAATTGGCTTTTCGCTGATAGGGCGATCGCGGTTCCATGCTCGTCTGATAAAGGCTTTTGGCCATATACTCTTTCAAAGGCACATAGCGCAGGTTGGCAATGGAAAATTCCTCTGCAACATCGCACTGGAAATGGGCACGTATATTCTTCGGGCTTTATGAGCGATGATGAAGCCCAAGACATCCTTTTAAACAATCTTGAAGGGCGAACCCTTGCGGATCCATTAAAAATCAAATTCACTGTCGGCAAGCGCAAAAATCTATGGAATAAGAATTGCCTCGCAATCGGGCTTTCAGGCGGTTTCTTAGAACCGATTGAATCGACCGGGCTTCACATGATACAGGCGGCACTTTGGCGGCTAATTAAGTTTTTCCCAGACAAGACTTTTAACCAAGTTAATATTGACGAATTTAACCGGCTAACCAATTTTGACTTTGAGAGAATTCGCGATTTTATAGTCTTGCACTATAAGGCCAATGAGCGTGACGATAGTGAGTTTTGGCGACATTGTCGCAATGCACCAATACCTGATACTCTTCAAGAGAAAATCGATATTTTCAAAGCCAATGGCCGCGTAAATCGTGAACGTGATGAATTATTTGCCGAAGAAAGTTGGATACAAGTTTTTCTCGGCCAAGGCATTATTCCGAATAGCTACGATCCATTGGTGGACTTAAAGCCGCAAAATGAAATTGAAGACTTTATTACCAACACCCAAAACGTAATTGCAAAATGCGTTGCTACCATGCCAGACCATGGCAGGTTTATCGAAAAAATGTGCAAAGCAGACCCTGTCTAATTACTCACACACTTTAAAATAGATATTTTAGGAAATTTGAATTGCCGCGAAGAATTACGACTAAGCTAAAAAGGACCTTTTGCTTCGCAGCATGCGCAGCAGCAATGCTCTTGTCGGCATGTGGCAATAATGGTGGCTCTAATATTATTTCGCCAGCGCCAATTGCGCCAAATAATCCGCCGCAAGTTACAAGCGAAAAGGCGCAAATTTGGGTAACAAATGGTGATAAAACGCAGCTCTTAAAGAGGGAAGCCGATATAGAAATTAGCCAAACTGCGGCGACTAATACTATTATTAATGTAGATGCCAAAGAGAGCTATCAGGAATTTATAGGAGTTGGTGCCTCTATTACTGATGCTTCGGCCTATCTAATAAATACTAAATTAAAAGCTCCCGAGCGCGAAGCTTTGATACGTGAACTATTCACAAAAGATGGAATTGGTATTGATTTTACCCGCCTTACAATTGGCGCGTCTGATTTTTCGCAAACCCACTATTCCTATAATGATATGCCCAAAGGTCAAAGTGATGCGGCATTGGCCAATTTTTCTATTGGGCCAGCGCGCGAAAATGTAATTCCAATTGCTCGCGCCGCCCTTGCGCAAAATTCTGAACTAAAAATAATGGCAAGTCCTTGGAGCCCTCCGGGTTGGATGAAAACTTCTGATAGTATGATTGGCGGCAGTATAAAGCCAGAATTTTACGGTGCCTATGCCAATTATTTTGTGAAATACCTTGAAGCGATGAAGGCCGAAGGCGTGGAAATTTTTGCGATTACTATGCAAAATGAACCGAGCTTTAGCCCCAAAGACTATCCAGGAACCATTATTAGTCCAAGCGAGCGCGCCAATATTTACAAGAACCATCTGGGGCCATTATTGGCGGCCAAGTCGCCAAAAACTATGATAATGGAATGGGATCATAATTGGGACAAGCCCAACGAACCTTTGGCTGTTTTAAATGACACCGAAGCCAAACGCTTTATAGGCGCGGTGGCTTGGCATTGTTATGGCGGTAGCCCGAGCGCGCAAACCCAAATCCACAATGCCCACCCAACAATCGAAACCTATTTTACCGAGTGCTCGGGCGGTGAGTGGGATAAAAACTTTGCATCGACGCTTAATTGGCAAACCAAAAATCTGATTATTGGAACCACAAGAAATTGGGCCAAAGGGGTTTTGTTATGGAACCTTGCCCTTGATGAAAATTTCGGGCCACATTTGGGCGGCTGCGGTGACTGCCGTGGCGTTATAACTATTGCCAATGATGGCAGTATAAATCGCAATGTTGAATATTATGTCCTTGGTCATATTGGAAAATTCGTAATGGCTGGCGCAAAACGCATAAAATCTGATACGGCAATTGATGGAATCGAAAGCGTTGCATTTACAAATCCAAATAATGAAGGCAATGTTATTATAGTTTTGAATTCCAATAATAGTGCAAAGGACTTCACAATTCGCGAAAACAAAAAAAATATTAATTTAAGTTTGCCGCCAAATTCGGTGGCAACAATTAAATGGGGAAAACCATAAATTATAACAAATGGGCAAATGCCCATACGGGAGAGCACAATGACAGAAGAAGCACAAGCGAGTAATTCTGGCAGATCCACACTTGGACTAGCCATAGCCTATGTAACGACTTTGTTTTTTATTTGGGCCGTAGTGACCAATTTATTGGATCCATTATTGGCAGCTATGAAGACAATTTTCACATTAAATACTTTTGAATCTAATCTGACTAATTTTGGCTTCTTCATTGCCTATGGCTTGATTTCTATCCCTGCCGCAGGGTTTTTGGCAAAAAGGGGATATTCTAATTCGCTTTTGATGGGTGTATTCGGGATTATTTTGGGCTGTTTGATTGCCATAGTTTCAACCAAATTGCGCATGTATCCGGTCTTTTTGCTCGCGCTATTTACAATGGCATCAGGAATTACGCTTCTTCAGGTTGCTGCAAATCCACTTATAGCGTCCATGGGCGATCCAAAACATTCGGCGTTCAGGCTAAACCTCTCACAAGCATTTAATTCATTGGGCGCAGCTAGCTCTATTTTTATTGGTTCTGGCGTTTTGTTAAAAGGTGACGCTTTCAAAAAAGGCGTGGTCTTAACCGAAGAATTAAAGAATGCTGCGCTTGCCGAAGTTGGCGGCGTTTATTTAAAGATTGCGATTGGTCTTTTGGTATTCCTCGGCCTCATTTATTTAGTTCGCAATACAATTTCACAAAATGCGCCAAAGGTTGGGGCAAACGTTTCGCCATTAACCGCGCTAAAATCAAAATGGGCAATCCTCGGTGCAGGCGCAATATTTGTTTATGTTGGTGCCGAAGTTTCGATTGCCTCGAATATGGTGAATTATCTAGAGCAAACAAATGTTCTTGGCCTTGAGAAAGTCCATGCTGGACACCTAACAACCTATTTCATGTTATTGGCTATGATTGGCCGTTTTGCAGGTAGTGCGATTTTGCGCTTTGTGCATGCACCAAAATTATTGGCCAATTTTGCAATTGGGGCCATGGCGCTTTGCGGCTTGGTGATTGTTGCGAATTTTGTCGATTTCATCGGACCTGGCTCTTATTTCAGATTGCCTTTAGTTGACGCAAACCTTCCTATGGGTGGAAGCGCTATTTTTGGCTATGCTGCGATCTGTGTGGGCCTTTTTAATTCCATTATGTTCCCGACCATTTTTACGATTACTTTGGAACGATCTTCGGCGTCGGCATCCGCGACATCTGGCCTTTTGTGTATGGCGATTTGCGGTGGTGCATTTGTCCCACTTTTGTTCGGTGGCTTTAAAGATGTTTTGGGATCTTATAATCTGGCCTATATCGTGCCGCTTGCTTGCTATGCTTATATTCTTTGGTTTGCAAATTCGGCAAAGGATGCACCGGTTCATAAAATTGAAGAAAGTGTTTCTGGTGGCCACTAGAATCTAATACACTTTATATTAAAGCGCCCCCGCATTCGATTGACTGCGGGGGTGTTTTTTCCTAGGCTTTTTATATGTTCAGATCCGCAAAAACCAGTGCTGCCTTTATGTCGGTTACGATATTGTTTTTTGCTTGGGGATTTATCGCTTCAAATAATGATCCGCTTTTGACGGCGTTAAAGGCTATTTTTAACCTTAGCTGGAGTGAAGCGCTTCTAACCCAATTCGTATCATTTATCGCTAGCGGGCTTATATCTTTACCGGCTGCTGCTTTAATAAACCGCATTGGCGCATTAAAGACTATTTTGGTGGCACTTGCGATAATGGCGTGTGGTTGCTTTTTCGTCGATTTCGGAACTGAACTCCAAATTTATGGCTTTATTCTTGTTGCTCTTTTTATACTAGCTGCGGGAATTACTTCGCTTCAAGTTGCCGCAAACCCACTAATTGCCGGTCTAGGCCCCCAAGAAACTAGCCATTTTCGCCTAACATTTGCGCAGACCTTCAATTCGCTTGGCGTGGTCATAGGGGTGCATTTTGGTTCTAAAATTATGCTCTCTAGCGATATTTTGGCGGTCAAAAAGGATCTTCTGACTGGAACAGTTGTTCCAATCCATGATAAATTACAAAGGGCAGTTGCCCTCGAAGCCGTATCGCATGCCTTCTTTTTGATGGGAATAGCGGTTCTAATTTTGATGGCGTTTGTCTTTTGGCAAAGAAAACTTATCGAGGCAGAAAGTCAGATTAAGCCGGTAGAGCAAAAGCTTAGTGTTCTTGATGCTCTTAAATCAAAATGGGCACTTTTTGGATCTTTGGTTATTGGCCTTTATGTCGGCGCCGAAGTTTCAATTGGCTCCATTATGATAAAATTCCTAAATCAATCAAATATATTAAACCTAGAGCTCGAACAGGCGGGAAATTATCTAGCGAATATTTATTGGGGCGGTGCATTGGTTGGCCGTTTTATTGGTTCCTATTTGCTAACAAGAATGCGCGCTACGCGCTTGCTTTATTTCGCTGCCTCTTGCGCAGCTATTTTGTGCTTTATTGCCGCCATAAGCAGCGGTGAAATTGCAGGCTTTGCCGCTCTTGGTGTCGGTCTCTTTAATTCAGTTATGTTTCCAACAATTTTCACAATCACATTGGAAAAATCGGACGCTGCCCAATCTTCTACCTCTGGGCTTTTGTGCCTCGCGATAAGTTTTGGTGCAGTTTTGCCTTTGTTGATGGGCGTTATTGCTGACCAAAGTAGCCTGTCAATATCGTTTTTTGTTCCAGTTATAGCCTATATTATAATTGCAATATTTGCAGTTTGCGCCGGCCTTGCAAAAGCAAAAAAACCTACTTGACAATCATGCCATCTCGAGTTTTATTGTAAAACGATAAGGAGATTAAAATGGCATTTGATGCGGCTGCTGCGACTAAGGCCTATATGGCTACTATTCC
>CAYTWK010000050.1:0-9904 GCA_964442095.1 uncultured Caulobacteraceae bacterium
ATTGCGTCTGCCCAGGCGTTATTAAAACCGATTTTGCCAAGGCTCTATGGGAAAATCCAGATCAAGCCAAAGCAATTGCAAGAGCCACGCCGCTTAATCATGTTGGCGAAACTGATGATGTTGGCGGCGTTATTGCCTTTTTATGCTCACCCGCGAGTAAGTTTATGTCTGGGCAGTCCTTAATTGTTGATGGCGGCATGACCATTAGTGGGGGCAATATATAATGACACGTTTTGATGGCAAAATAGTCGTAATAACAGGCGCGGGTTCTGGAATAGGGCGGCAAACCGCGCTTGATTTTGCCAAAGAGGGCGCAAAAGTCGTCTGCGCTGATAAAAACAAAAGCGTCAATGAAACCGCGCAAATGATTGTCAAGAAAGGCGGCGCGGCAATTGCGGTAGAAATGAATGCCGCGAGCGAAGCCGAGGTTAAAGCCCTAATGGAACTTGCGGTAAAAACCTATGGCACAATTGATGTGGTTTTTGCCAATGCGGGTATTTCGGGCGGATTAAAACCAATACTCGAGCAAACCGAAGAAGATTGGCAAAACATTCTTGGGGTCAATTTAATTGGCGTTGCAATGGCAATAAAATATGCCGCACCTATTATGATGAAGAATGGTGGCGGCGCAATAATCGCAACCGCATCAGTGGCGGGACTTCGTTCTGGCGCGGGCGGTAGCGCCTATTCTGCCTCTAAAGCCGGGGTTATTAATTTGGTGCAAACTGCGGCACAGCAATTATCAGCTACAGGAATACGCGTAAACGGTATCTGCCCTGGGCTTATTGAAACTGGCATGACCGAATTTGTATATGAGACCGCGCGGGCAAATGGCAAAGAAGATAAAATCGGCAAAAATACGCCGCTTCGGCGCGGCGGCGAACCAAGAGAAATTGCAAGCACCGTTCTTTTTCTTGCCTCGGATGACGCAAGCTATATTACAGGCCAATCAATCGTGGTTGATGGCGGCCTTTCATCTAGTCACCCCTTTATTCGCCAAGAAACCAATAAGATTGCATTTTAAGGAGTATTTATCATGCGCGACGCAGTAATAGTATCAACCGCAAGAACCCCAATTGGCCGCGCATATCGCGGTGCATTTAATAATACCCCCTCACCGACGCTTGCGGCACACGCTATTTCAAACGCGGTAGAGCGCGCAGGAATAGACAAAGCCATAATCGATGATTGCATAATCGGCGCCGCGATGCAGCAAGGCCATCAAGCGCCAAATATCGCCCGCCTTAGCGCCATGCGTGCCGGCCTTCCGCAGGAAGTATCAGGCATGTCTGTTGATAGGCAATGCTCATCGGGCCTAATGGCAATTAGCATTGCCTCCAAACAAGTCGAGATAGACCGCATGGATTGCGTTGTCGCCGGCGGTGTTGAATCAATCTCTATGGTGCAAACCCCTGAAATGCGGATTGGCTTTGATCAAAGTCTTTTGGCAATGTGGCCCGATATGCATATGCCAATGCTTTTGACCGCTGAAACCGTTGCCAAACGCTATAATATCTCGCGCGAAGTTTGCGATGAATATGCGCTTTCTAGCCAACAAAGAACTGCCGCAGCCCAAGCTGCTGGCAAATTTGACGATGAAATCGTCCCTATGAGCGCGCAAATGGTTGTGGTCGATAAAACTACAGGCGAAAAATCCATGAAAGAAATTACCCTTTCAAAGGACGAAGGCAATCGCCCCGAAACCACCATAGAAGGGCTACAATCGCTCGTGCCGGTGCGTGGTGAAGGCGCAAATGTAACTGCAGGCAATGCCAGCCAATTGTCAGATGGCGCATCAGCATGTGTAGTCATGGAGCGAAAAGTCGCCGAGGCCAATGGATTAACGCCAATGGGCAAATTATTGGGAATGGCAGTTGCCGGGACCAATCCTGATGAAATGGGAATTGGACCTGTGTTTGCCGTGCCAAAACTTCTTAGCCGTTTTGGCCTAAAAATGGATGATATTGGCATTTGGGAACTCAATGAGGCATTTGCGGTGCAGGTCCTATATTGCCGCGATAGATTGGGCATTCCGCAAGAGCTTTTGAATGTTAATGGCGGCGCAATTTCAATTGGCCACCCTTATGGCATGACCGGCGCGCGCGCATCTGGGCATCTCTTGATAGAGGGCAAACGCAGAGGCGCAAAATACGGCATCGTAACTATGTGCGTTGGCGGCGGCATGGGCGCGGCTGGATTATTTGAGATTTATTAAGTTCCCACCCTCGCGCTGCGCGCTCGCTCAGGAACTTAGGTTAAATATGGCGAGTAAAAGAAAAAAGCGTCGTTTTTTCTTTTACTCGACTTTTTGTTTTGGCTCGCTGCGCGAGCAATTTGAGGTTGTTTTATGAACCAGCTATCGCGTGAAATTGAATTTTTAATTTATGATTTTATTGGTATTGATAAATATCAAAATGCCGATAGATTTCAAGAATTTGATCGCAATACTATTGATGCATTTTTAGACACTTCCGCTAAGATTGCAGCCACGCATTTTGCGCCATACTATCAAAAAGGTGACCAGCAAGAGCCGCAATTTATTGACGGCAAAGCAATTACAATTCCCGAAACCAAAACCGCCTTTGCCGCTGTTGCCGAGGCTGGTCTTTTAAGTGCGCACCATGATTATGATTGGGGCGGAATGCAAATGCCGGCGCTAGTTCAAAATGCGTCTATGGCGCATTTTTTTCACTCCAATATTGCATTATCGGGCTATCCATTCCTTACGATTGGCGCAGCAAACCTAATCCGCAGCTTTGGCACAGAGGCGCAGAAATCAATCTATTTGCCGCCAATGCTTGATGGCAGGTTTGCCGGGACTATGGCTTTAACTGAGCCTAATCAAGGCTCAAGCCTCGCCGATATTACCACAACTGCCTATCCGCAACCCGACGGTAGCTATAAATTAGTCGGCAATAAAATCTATATTTCAGGCGGCGATCAGGATATAACCGAAAATATTATACATTTAGTCTTGGCAAAGATAGATGGCGCACCGGCTGGAGTGGGTGGCATTTCGCTGTTTATCTGCCCCAAAATTTTGCTCAATGATGACGGAAGTTTGGGTGCACGTAATGATGTGGCATTGGCTGGGCTATTGCATAAAATGGGCTATCGCCAAACAACCTCAACCGCGCTGAATTTTGGCGAAAATAATAATTGCAAAGCCTTTTTGGTGGGCAAAGAAAACCATGGCTTAGCGCATATGTTTCAAATGATGAATGAAGCGCGGATTAATGTTGGTCTTGGCGCTGCTGCGCTTGGATTAAAAGGTTATTATGCGTCTTTGGACTATGCAAAAAGCCGTCCACAAGGGCGAAACCCAAAAAACAAAGACCCCAATTCACCGCAATTGCCAATTATTGAACATGCCGACGTAAAGCGCATGCTACTCGTGCAAAAAGCCTATTCTGAGGGCGCGCTTGCGCTTTGCCTTTATGCATCCAGCCTAGTTGATGAAATAACTATAGGAAGCGAGGCCGCAGAGCATTTGCTCGATTTTCTAACCCCAATTGTAAAAACCTTTTCATCCGAATATTGCGTGAAGGCGAACGAATTAGCAATTCAGGTTTTGGGTGGCGCGGGCTATATTCGCGAATACCCATTAGAGCAAATCTATCGCGATAATCGCCTAAATCCCATCCATGAGGGAACCACAGGAATTCAAGGAATTGACTTATTAGGACGCAAGCTACGCCAAAATAAAGGCGCATCTTTTAGGGCTTTTTTGGCGGCAATAAATGAAGAAATCGCAAAGAGCCACGAAACCACTGAACTCGCTAGACAATTGACTTATTTTAAGGATTTATTCGAAAAAACTAGCGAAAGTCTTTTGAGCCAGATATCCGCCGATCCCGAGGCGGGCCTTGCCAATGCTTGTCTTTATCTTGATATGACATCAAGAATTACCATCGCTTGGATGTGGCTAAGGGCTTTAAATCGGGCGCGCGAATTATTGAAAACGCCAGAGATTTCTGCGGATAAACAGAGCTTTCTCGAGGGAAAAATTCACGCCGGAAAATTCTATTTCAATTATGAATTGCCGCAAGTTCTTGTTCAATGCGAGCTCTTAAAGAGCCAAAACATAGACACGTTGGAAATGAATCCAGATTGGTTTTAGTTTTATAGCCTATGCCAATGCGCGGTTCGGCACGCAAGGCCACCCAAAACACAGCCGCGTATCTGCAAGTTATTGGGGGCTATTTCTAAAGTGAAACTCATCCGAAGCCTACGCTGCGGGTCATAGGCTGTTCCTCTATAGCGGTTTGGTGAGCGTTCGGTAACGCGCATGGTTATATAATCATTGACCTTTTCGCCCTTGGTGCCAGGCTTTATCCAGAAATTTTTGGCACAAAAAGTCTCGTTGCCGCAACGATAAATATTCACTTTGGCAATGCCATCACCGCGCGCCCAATTTCCGATAATTGGTTCACTTTCTGCACCCGCAACACTAGGGGCAAATATAATCGCAATAGAAAACAAAAAGACCTTAGTCTTTGAAATCCACGCCAATTCTAATTTCATGACACACCCACTGAAAAGAATATTTTAGTTATACGCCTTTCAAGAGATTTTAGATCACAACTATATTGGATTTTTCATTCAAGTCTAGGCGAAAACTATTTATTCCTAATCAAGAGTCTCTTTTTTATCAATAATCGAAAGTAGAGATAAAAGCACCGCTGCTAGGCCACAAATAGCGATTAATATTGCTCTAAATCCAAATTGATCTATGCCGTGCGCAACACCTTCGGCTTTACCAATTCCAAGCGCTGGAAAAACTTCCAATTTGCCCATTTGATTAAAGCCATAGAGCGTTGCCAGCGCCCCAAGTGCCGCAATCAACCATGGAACTAAACCCGCCCAATTAATTGGTTCACGCGCAATTTCCTTTAGTTCAATACCCCTAGCGCGAAATACATCTTGCGGCATTGTGCCATTTTTAACCGCATTCGAATTTGGCAAATCGTTTGCAACTTCAGGCTTTGTGGTTTCAATTCCGTTTGCTGCTTTATTGCTATTCCCTTGCGCGTCAACACTTTCTTCCTCTGGAAAAGGTAATACACCCTCCCCCAATTTAGCGTCTAGAATGGCATCAACATGCGCTTTCGGAATATTATTATTGGCATTTATCGAAATCGGCTCATTTTTGGGTTCTGATTTTATTTCTTCTTCGGGCTCTTTATTAGAGGGCTCTGGCTTTTCCGATTGAGCATCAATTTCTTGCCCAGCATTCCTATTTGGCAAATCCGTATTGGAAGCTACTTCTTTGTGCTCTGTTTCGCTGGCCCGTTTGATATCAAATTCGCCGTCCGCTTTGTTCGGTGCAATCTCTTTTATTGTTTCAGGGTTTGGTGCCAATAGGGCCGCAGAATAATCAAGCTTTGGTATGATTACTGATGTTGGGGCGGCCGCGCGCGCGCCAGTTGTCTCAAAATAAAGATTTACTTCGGCATAGCGCCTTCTTACTAGGGCATCGACAATTATCAATTTACCATTGACATAGGCTCTACGCCACGCGCTCATAGCGATTGCAGCAGCAACTGGCTCACCTTGATTAATGTGGCGTAAAACATCACTTTGCAAGAAGTTTTCGGCCCCGATATTAAAGGCAAATGATACCAATGCATCAAATTGGTTTTGGGTAATCGGCGCATGGCACGATTGGCGCACCATATCTTCAATGGGACGCAAGTCCCAGCGCAATAATTCTTCGGCCTGTTCACGGCTAATCTGCATACCGGCGCGCGCAGTAGCACTATGACCAAAGCCAATAGTATAGGTGCCATTCTTCAATTGAGCAGCACGGGCGCGAAATCCCTCAAAGCTCTCAATTAAATCCAGTGCAGCGCGCGAAATCGTCAATCTTGACATATTATTGTTCCATATTGGGACGTTTGTTATAGCTTGTGTCTTTTCCGTGCGAATTCTATGCCGAAAATAATGGCTATAATAATATCAAGCTCGCAAGACCTAAAAACGCCACAAACCCAACCATATCTGTAGCAAAAGTAACCAATACACCAGACGAAACTGCGGGGTCTTGTCCTAATCTACGCAAGGTTAGTGGAACTAGAATTCCCGCCAAGCCCGCCATAAGTGAGTTTAGTATCACCGCAATAGCAATTGTTATGCCGATTTTTATTTCATGGAACCAGAAAAATGCAATTATACCAAGCACTAAAGCAATTGCAGCACCATTAAAAAGGCCGGTCAATAATTCACGCAAAACCATTTTAACTGAATTGCGATTATTTAACTCGCGCGAGGCAATCGCCCGAACAGCCACAGCCAAAGCCTGCGTCCCCGAATTGCCACCAAGCGATGCAACAATAGGCATCAAAACTGCCAAAGCAATTATTTGTTCAAGAACATTGCTAAATTTAGAAATAAAGAATGATGCAACCAGAGCAGTAACCAAGTTTAGCATCAGCCATGGTAGCCTTGAAGAAACCGATTCCCAAATATTATCACTAACTGATGCTTCGCTTACACCTGCGAGCGCTAACATATCCTCTTCGCTTTCTTCGCTTAGAACTTGCGCAATATCATCGGCGGTAATCATACCATTAAGGCGGCCCGCGTCATCAACAACTGGCGCGGAAATAAGATGGTATTTTCTAAAATTATAAGCGACGTCCTCCTGGTCAGTTTCTGGCTTAATAGTGACCGGCAAGGATTCCATAATTACGCGCAGCATCGTCGCGCGTTTTGCCCGCATTAATTTTGACACTGCGATTGCACCAATCGGCCGAAATGCTGGATCAACAACGTAAATTTCAAAAAACAAATCCGGCAAATCTTCGCCGGTTGCGCGCATATGATCTATTGTTTGACCGACATTCCAAAATTCGGGCGCAGCCACGAATTCGCGCTGCATAAGGCGGCCAGCTGTGTCTTCATCAAACTCGAATGCGCCCTCAATCGAAGCGCGGACCTCGCTTGAGGTTTGTGATAAAACCTCCTTGCGTTCTTCTTCATCCAATTCCTCAATGAAGGCCACAGCGTCATCGGAATCGAGATCTTCAAGGGTTCGCGCAACGGTTTGGGTTGGCAAAAACTCGAGGACAAAATCGCGCGTATCCTCGTCAAGCTCGGCATAGACTTCACTATCTAACTCTTCGCCAATCAAGACGATTATTCGGCGCACGCTTTCGCGCGGAATTTCGGCCAAAATGCTTGCTATATCGGCAGGGTGTAAGGTTAAAATACTGCGGCGAAGAGCCAGTATATCATTATCGGCGGCAGCACCAATTATTCCGGCAATTAAATGCCGATGGTTAGATTCAACTTGCTCTGGTGTAGGAGCGTGATTGGCCTGTTTCAATTCTTCCATTACTGTCGCCACCTGTCATGAAAAAATCCCCAAAAACCAAGCGCGATGCGCGAAAAAAAACTGCCGTAGGCACAAAAGTAATATGTCATAAAAATGGAAAAACGACGCTTTTTGCATTTTTATGTCCGCCGTCCCCAAAACTCTAAATGAGCCCGAAGGGCGAAGGCGGAGTTTTGAATTTATGGTGCGTACGAGAGGACTCGAACCTCCACGGGTCTCCCCACAACGACCTCAACGTTGCGCGTCTACCAGTTCCGCCACGTGCGCCCAAAATTCTGCGTTTGGCATAGTCTAAACTTACGCGCAAGAAAACCCCAAAAATGCAGAAACACTATAAAGTGACTAAGCCAACATTACAAAATCTATGCGCGAGCTTTGATAATTTCGGTTCCTGAGGAAAAAACGCCTTTAACAGCCTCGGGCTTTTGGATTTTTATCCTTACTTGCTCTGCCTTTTCGTCCTCTAAGATATTGTCACATAGGCACAGTGCAAAGGTCTCGATGAGGTTGAAATGCCGCGTCTTGGCAAGTTTTTGCGCCTCGCTTACTAGAAAATCATAATCCAAAGTAGTTGATAATCTATCATCTTCAATTTTTACCTTTGGCGACAAAACTACTTCAATATCAATAATCAGAGGCCGCAAAAGCCCTTTTTCATGGGCATAGACCCCAATATTGGCCTCTATATGAAGGTCGGTAACGGATACCTTTATCGAAGTTTTAGTAGCTAAATCCTTGCATTCATCGGCCACTGGCAAATTGCTTTCGGGACGGGCACGCCGTCTTATTGGCGCACCTGGCCGCATGATAATTCCAAGCTCAGAAACTGGAGATTTCATTCATTTACACCTTCAATATCGGGCGCAAGCCAGATTAGGCTTTGGCCGCCATCAACAGCAATTGTCTGGCCGGTTGTATGTTCCGCCTCGAGCAAATAACGCGCCGCCTCGGCAATTGCAATCGGCGGGCTGCCGTTCTTTAGGATTGTGGCTTGGGTTTGGGCAGCGAAATCTGCCTCTGTTTGCCGTACATTTTGTAAACTTGGGCCAGGGGCAATAGCATTAACGCGAATATTCGGCGCAAATGCCTGCGCCATAGTTTTG
Source organism: uncultured Caulobacteraceae bacterium (assembly GCA_964442095.1). GTDB lineage: Bacteria > Pseudomonadota > Alphaproteobacteria > Caulobacterales > Aquidulcibacteraceae > Pseudaquidulcibacter. Next base: position 8,440 of record CAYTWK010000050.1, read on the forward strand.
GTTGCCGCAAAAAGGGTGTTTTTTGAAAGAGAATATGTGAAAAACAATGGGTTTGGACGAAAAACTCTTTGATCAAGCATATTAATTATTGCGCCCGCTCTATCGCCAATATGATTTGCAAAATTTTGGGCTAATTGGCATGGAACCATCGCATTAATTGTAAAATGTCTATCCCACATGGCTTTGGTGAAATTCTGCGCATCATCATTTTCAAAAATAGAGGCATTATTAATTAGGCCATACAGCGGCGATTTTGCAAATTTCGCTGCATTGGCAATAAGGCCATGGGCAAAGCTTTGATCTTCAAGATTGCCAATAATAGAGATGGCCGCGCCGCCCAAATCCTTTATTTCTTTACAGAGGGCTTCGGCATCAATTGCGCTATTATTGGCCTGAATAATTATTTCATAGCCATCTTTGGCAAGATGGCGCGCGATTTCGCGGCCCAAGCGCTTGGCCCCGCCAGTGATTAAAACCGCACCTTTAGTGTATTGATTAATCAAGACGTCCGAATTCAGCAGCGTTCAATGCGCCAAACAAAACCAAAATCGCAACTAGACCATAAATCGCAGCCATTTTATTCCCCATATCTCAAAAGCGCCACTAATAGGCGCACAATTGCTCTTTAAGCGATTGCGCATATTTTTCAAATAGCAGCGAGACATTTTTTGGCGCAAATAGCAGCACTTGAAATGAATTGCCAATTTGGTCTATTGCCGCGCAATGCTAACAAAAATCCGCACTATTATTTTCCAAACCTATTTCCGCTTTAGTCGCCCCATGACTTTGGGTGTGCGAATAATTGCCACCAATGGTGAAAACAAGATTTGCCTTGTGCGCCATACCTATATCAAAGGCTGGCACCTGCCGGGCGGCGGCGTGGAGCGCGGCGAGACTATTTATGAAGCGGCAATAAAAGAATTAGCCGAAGAAGTAGGGCTAGTAGCCGAAATAAAAGACATGAAACTATTGTCGGTTCATGCCAATCAGACAAATTTTAAAGGCGATCATGTCGCGCTTTTTCATTGCGATAAATTCACCCAAATACCGAGCCATCGCCCACACGAAATCGCCGAATGGGGCTTTTTTGGAATTGATGAACTACCACCCGAAACCACAAGGGCAACAAGAGAACGAATAGAAGAATTTGCAAGCGGCAATGAGTTTAGCGGCGCGTGGTGAAATTTTGCAAAATTTAGTTAAATAATAAAAGCCAAATCACAACACAAAACAGCGCAATAGTCGGGAAAAATGTAAAACCAAATCCAAAGGCCCTATATGGCGCGCCCTTCGGATAGCCTATAAAAAAAGCAACTCTACCAATCAAGAACATTATTGATGCCGCGATTATTAAAGGCATCAGATTGGACGAAAACCAAATTGCACAAATAAAATAAACAAAGCCAGCGAAGACCGCTTGCTCAAGTGTATTTTGTAAAACTGCCTGTAGTATTTTTGCGCCCTT
>CAYTWK010000051.1:0-9838 GCA_964442095.1 uncultured Caulobacteraceae bacterium
CAAGGGCAAGATTGGGCGGCATTATAGAGATAATTTTTGCCATTATAATTGCGCGGTTGCCAAAAACCTAAACCGATAAATAGCGATAAACTTCGCCATCAAAACTGCGGACCAGTTTTCCTTCGGCGCGAAGGTAATTAATATGCGCCAAGGCTTCGCCGGTTGCCATGCCAATATCATCCGAAGTTACGGGCTTTTTAAAAAGCACAGAGCAACATTCAATAGTGGATTTAGGTTCAATTTTGCAAAATTCATACAACCGCTCCAATGCGCTTTCATGATGGGCAATAAGCGCCGAAAGACGGGTTTGGACGCCATAAAATGGTGCGATATGTGACGGCAAAACCAAGGCATCATTATCAATCAGCATTTGCAATTTACCGCAAGAGGCGAGAAAATCCGAAAGTGGGTTAGCTTCGGGTTCAGTTGGAAAAACTGAAACATTTGGGCTAATTTTGGGTAGGATTTGATCCCCAGAAATTAGAATTTTCTCACTCTCGAGGTAGAGACAAATATGTTCTGGCGAATGGCCATTAGTGCCGATAGCGCGCCATTCATAATTACCTATCGCAAGAATGTCGCCATCAGAAATGCGATAATAACTATCGGGCATTTGATGAACAACGCGGCCAAAGCCGCCAAAGCGCCTTTTATATTTATCCAATTGTTCGGGGCCCCATGCGGCGCGCTTATAAAACTCGACGCCGTCTTCTGGCGCCTCGCGGCCAGTATCGGCAACCAAAAGCCGACAGGTAACATATTCAAGGCGCGACATAAAAAGCATTGCGCCAAACCTATCCTTTATCCAGCCGGCCATTCCAATATGATCGGGGTGCATATGCGTGGCGATAATTCTTGTGATTTTGCCATCACCAATAATGTTTTTGATTAGCTTTTCCCAAACTTCAATGCCGTCTGGATATTTCATACCAGTATCAACAAGCGTCCAATCATCGCCATCGCGAAGGAGCCAGATATTTATCCATTGCAATGACATAGGCAGCGGCATTCGGGTCCAAAAGACACCATCAATCACCTCTAAAGCGTCACCAAATTCTGGCGGATTGGCATAGGGATACTTTAGGCCATTCTTTTCTTCATAATTCATTTTGGCCTCTTTTAGCGCTTTTACTTGTCTTGAATGGTTTTTTGCTACTCGTCATAATACTAATGCAAATTAAAGCTAAAGGCAAAGACAAAGCCAGTTTACTTTAGGTAAGCTAGTTTTGATTTGCCAATACTGCGACATCAAAGCAACACTTATTGCAATCTAACAAAATTGACCAAAATTTCGCTTTAAATTCAATACAACAAGGTCTAATTTGAAAGAATAATATAAAGAAAGAATAACATGCCCAATAATCTTTTAGAAGATGCCAGAATTTGCCTCTCCCTTTTGACGCGCCTTCCTATTTCTATGCCAAAATCGGTAGAGGAAGATAAGGAAAATAGTGTTTCGCGTATCGGCAAAGCCTATCGCGCCGCGCCATTGGTTGGGGTTGTAACCGGTTTTGCGGGCGCAATTGCCTATATGGTCGGCATGATGATGTCGGGCAATCCTGTGCATGTGGCCGCGATTTTAGCCGTAAGTGCGCAGATTTTGATTTCTGGTGGCTCGCAAGAATTGGGTTTTGCAAAGGTTTTATCGCTCCGCCCACATAAAAGCGCAGATACTAATGGCCGTGATGAAGACATGGGCGTGGTTGCGGGCGCAATCGGCGTGACTTTACTTTTGCTTTTGAAAATATTCTTGGTCTCCGAATTGGCAAACCCTTGGACTGCGGCAATGGGCCTTATCGCCTCTGATGCTTTGGGCCGCGCTGCACAAGTTCAATTAATGACTTTTACTGCCGACAAAGAAGATAGCTATGCCCAGCCTGGTAAACTTGATGCAACATTCAGCATGTTTGTTGGACTAATTATTGGTGCACTCGCAATTGCCTTTATTTCTTTCCAATTATCGCCAGATTTTGGACATGGCCTTTTAGCTTTTGCAACCACTGCATTTGGCGCAATTGTCTGTATGTTGATTGCGGCAGCTTTGTTTTTCACGCAAACTAAATGCCGCGATCACCTAGAAGACATTAATGTCAAAGAAGCATTGGGTTGGGTGGTTGAACTTGGTGCTTTGTTTGGCATTGTCGCCTTCTTGCCTGCGATGGGTTAATTGGGCGAAAGTCTTGGTATAGTTTCACCTTGCACTGGCGTGTGCTTTGTCGGCCCTGATTTAGACATTTGCTATGGCTGCTTGCGCACGATGCAAGAAATCGAAAATTGGACAATTTACAGCAAGCAAGAGCGCGCGCAAATAATGGCAAGCCTAGAAGCAAGACGCGAAAGATTGCCAGAGGAATTGCGTTAACTTCAATACGCCAAAGCCAAGCCGTCTTTGCGCATTTCCGATGCTGCGCCATAGATTTGTGGGCCATTGTCTATATTGCGCGAAATTGCCTGATAGCCGCCAAAGCTGCCATCGCTTGCGCCAATTTTCCAACCCAAAGCGGCAAGTCCGCTCTTGGTTTCGGCGGGCATACCATTTTCAAGGCGTAAAACCCCCGTCCCCTCCGCTATTTCGCCGGTTGGCTCAGAGGAGCCTTCATGGTGCCATCTTGGGGCATCGCCGGCCTCTTGCAGGCCGAGGCCATAATCTTGGGAGTTTATAATAATTTGCGCTTGGCCTTGGGGCTGCATATCGCCGCCCATAACGCCAAATGAATATAAAGGCTTGCCGTTTTGGGTCGCAAACCCTGGAATAATAGTATGAAATGGGCGTTTGTTTGGCGCATAAATATTAGGGCTACCATCTTTTAACGAAAACATCTCGCCGCGATTTTGAAACATAAAGCCAAGCCCATCTGGAACAAGACCTGAACCCATTCCGCGATAATTACTTTGTATCCATGAAACCATCATTCCATCTTTATCGGCAACGGTAAAATAGGTTGTGTCACCGCTTGCCGGCGCTTCATAGGGCACCGCGCGCGCAATTATACTATCTTGGCGAATTTTTGCCGCCAAGGTTTTGGAATATTCGTTACTTAAAAGAGCCTCAATTGGTGTTTTTGAAAAATCGGGATCGGCGAAAAACTTTGCCCTATCTTCAAATGCCAATCTCTTGGCCTCGGCTTGGGTATGAATTGAGGCAGTGCTCAAAAATCCCATTTGCTTGAGGTCAAAATTCTCAAGGATATTTAGCATTTGTAGCGTTGAAAGCCCTTGGGTATTTGGGCCAAGACCATAGACATCTATGCCGCGATAATTCACGCTTTGCGGCTCTACAAATTCGCCCTTGTGTGCGCGTAAATCACGGGCTTCCATAAAGCCGCCAATTCGTTTGAAATAGCGCTCTATGGTTTGGGCGATTTCGCCTTCATAAAATGCCCGCGCACCGCCCCTTGCTATTTTTCTATAGGTATTTGCCAAATCTGGATTGCGGAATAGCTGCCCCTCCTTCGGGGTCACGCCGTTTGGCATATAGGTTTTTACCATATTTTGGGTTTCTTCAACCCCTGAATTTGGACGCAAGAATCTTTGGGTATTTCTTTCTAAATAATAGCCAATTAATTGGGCCATTGGCACACCATTTTGCGCCAAATCAATTGCGGGCGCCAAAAGCTTTGCAAAAGGCAATTTGCCATAGCGCGCGTGCATTTGCCCCCATGCATCAACCGCCCCAGGCACCGATATTGATGGCACGCCATATGACGGAATATAACCATTTTTCGCGCGCGAACGCATCCATTCAAGGCTCATATTCCTAGGGCTACGGCCAGAGCCATTAAAGCCAATAACCTTGCCAAGCTTCTGGTCAAACATCATGCAAAAGGCATCGCCGCCTATGCCGCATCCAACCGGCTCTAGGAAACCGAGCGCCGCATTAATAGCAATCGCCGCATCAATTGCCGAACCGCCAGCTTTTAGAATTTCAATACCAATAAGGGTTGCAATCGGGTGTGCCGTCGCCGCCGCACCCTGACGGCCCCAAACCACAGAGCGCGAGGCAAAGCTTTTGCCTGTAATCCTATCGCCGCCCATTGATTGCGCGAATGCATTTGCGCCAATTAATGAAGTCGCTGAAGCAAGGAAAAGCCTTCTATGCATTTTCAATTCCCTTTTTATACAAAACTAGTGTGCTCAAAGACAATATTTCGCCCCTATTTGCAAGAAAAAAGAAAAATATAGTTTCGTTTGAAAATAAATCGTTTATGCTGTTTGCATGACAGATGTATTTATTACTGGCACTGGCCTTTATACTCCGCCCAATAGCGTCTCAAACGATGAATTGGTGTCCGCTTTCAATCAATATGTTGAACTCTATAATGAGCAGAACAAAGCCCAAATTGAGAGCGGCGAATTGGAGCCGCTCGGCCCATCCTCTAGCGAATTTATCGAAAAAGCCTCGGGCATTAAATCGCGCTTTGTAGTTTCAAAAGACGGATTATTAGATCCCGAAATTATGACCCCATTGATTCCCGAGCGGCCAAACGAAGAAATCTCGGTTTTAGCCGAGATTGGCCTTGCGGCGGCGAAAAAAGCTCTAGAGGCCGCAGGGCGCGAAGCATCTGACATAGATTGTATTATTTGCGCCGCATCAAATATGCAGCGCGCGTACCCTGCCATTTCAATTGAAATTCAGGCTGCTCTTGGTGCATCGGAAAATGGCTTTGCATTTGATATGAATGTAGCGTGTTCATCGGCAACTTTTGGCATTCAAACTGCCGCAGATATGATTAGATCTGGCTCTGCCAAATCGGTATTGGTGATTAATCCTGAAATTTGTTCGGGACATTTGAATTTCCGCGATAGAGATAGCCATTTCATTTTTGGCGATGTCGCAACGGCTGTCCTTGTTGAGGGCGAAAATACCCAATCAAATGGCGCACGTTGGAGAATCCTCGGCACCAAACTTAAAACCCAATTTTCCAATAATATTCGCAATAATTTTGGCTTTTTGAACCGCGCCGCGCCCGAAGGTATTGGCGCAAAGGATAAATTATTCGTTCAAGAAGGCCGCAAGGTTTTCAAGGAAGTGGTTCCCATGGTCGCGGCAATGATTACCGAGCAATTGGGCGAAAGAAACATCGAAGTTTCGAGCCTTAAGCGCCTATGGCTGCATCAAGCGAATGCAGGTATGAATAGACTGATTTCGAGCAAAGTCTTGGGCCGCGAAGCAACCTCTGACGAAAGCCCGACCGTCCTCGATACTTATGCAAATACATCGTCTGCGGGTTCAATAATTGCCTTCAATAAATATTCCGACGATTTCAAAATTGGCGAATTAGGGATTATTTGCTCTTTTGGTGCGGGATATTCCGCAGGTATGGTTTTTGTTCAAAGGGTGTCATAATGGTTTTTGATTTAATTATTAAAAATGGCACCCTTGTTAATCATAATGGTATTGGCACAGGTGATATTGGGGTATCGGGCGGCAAAATAGTCGCAATCGGCGACTTAAAAACCCAAAGCGCAGATAAAATTATTGATGCCACGGGCCTTCATGTTTTGCCGGGCATAATCGATAGTCAGGTTCATTTTCGTGAACCCGGCCTCGAGCATAAAGAAGATTTAGAAACTGGCGCAAATGCGGCTGTTTTGGGCGGCATCACTGCAGTTTTTGAAATGCCGAATACCAATCCAACCACTTCAACGCCCGAGTGCTTGCGGGACAAGGTAAAACGCGCAACAGGGCGAATGTCTTGTGATTTCGCCTTTTATGGCGGCGCGACCAATGACAATATTGATGATTTAGGCGATCTTGAGCGCGAAAAAGGTTGTTGCGGAATTAAAACTTTTATGGGCGCGTCGACCGGTTCACTTTTGGTTAAGTCCGACGAAAATGTCGGGCGCATTTTATCCAAAATAAACCGCCGCGCTGCATTCCATAGCGAAGATGAATATATCCTCGAGGCCAATCGCCACCTTGCGCGAACTGGTGACCCAACTTCGCACCATGAAGTGCGAAGCGTCGAAGCTGCAATTACTTGCACCAAAAGACTAGTAAGATTGGCACGTGAACATAAAAAGCGCATCCATGTTTTGCATATTTCAACCAAAGAAGAAATGGACTTTTTGGCGCATCATAAAGACATCGCAACGGTCGAAGTTTTGCCCAATCATCTTTCATTTGCTGCCCCAGACATTTACGAAAAAATCGGCACTTTGGGCCAGCAAAATCCGCCAATTCGTGAAATCCACCACCAAGATGCGCTTTGGGCAGCAATTCAAAATGGTCTTGTTGATGTAGTCGGTTCGGATCATGCGCCCCATACTTTAGAGGAAAAGGCAAAGCCCTATCCTGCCTCCCCTTCTGGCACGCCGGGGGTGCAAACAATGTTGCCGGTTATGCTGACGCACGCCGCAAATGGGCGATTATCGCTATTAAGATTAATTGATTTGTTTTGCCATGGACCTCAACGTATTTTTGGCATTAAGAACAAAGGCCGCATGGCATTGGGCTATGATGCCGATTTCACTTTGGTTGATTTGGCTGCGAAGCGGATTATCACTAATGATTGGATTGTCTCCAAATCCAAATGGACGCCATTTGACGGTTTTGAAGCAAAAGGCTGGCCGACGCATACAATTGTGCGCGGGCAAATTGTAATGGAAAATGATGAAATTGTTAATCACGGCCAAGGCAAAGCAATAGAGTTTTTGGAAAATCTCTAAATGCGCGAAACGCCCTATGTAACACCGACAAGAATTGATATTTATAAACGCCCTGATGGCACTTTAATCCTAAGTAATCCGCACCCGCTTCAAGCCGCCTTTGACAATGTCATCGCGCCTCTAGCGCATTGGGCGCAAACATCGCCCGATAAGACATGGCTCGCAGGAAGAGAAAATGGGCAATGGCGCGAAATTTCCTATTCCAAAGGTTGGGAAATAGTGCAAAATTTAGCGGCGCATTTAGATATGATTTTGCCGCCCAAATGTGTTGTGGCGATTGGTTCTTCAAATTCGCTATATCACGCATTTTTGACCTATGCTTTGCCACTTTGTGGGCGAATACCTGCGCCTATTACGCCGGCTTATTCCCTCAAAGCAAATGATAATCGCCGTCTTAAAGAAGCACTCGAAGTCCTTGATGCAAAAGCGATTTTTTATGAAGATGATGAGTATTCGAAAGCGATAGAATGGGCAAAGGCTTTAGGGGTATTGGTTTTAACAAAAGGGGATTTAAACGCTCCCCCCTTGCGGCCGCAGCGGATTGGCATTGACCCCCATTCCCCCGCCAAAATCCTACTAACCTCTGGTTCAACTGGTTCGCCAAAAGCAGTGGTTATAACCCATTATAATTTGGCGCAAAATGCCGCCCAAATCCGATCAACATTTGACCCAGTAAAAGAAGCCCAAATCTGGCCAAATGGGATTATAATGGTCAATCATTTGCCATGGTCACATTCATTGGGCGGAAATGCGATTTTGCATATGCTTACCCATTCTGGTGGCACATTATGGATTGATGATGGCGCACCAACCGAGGCCGGCCTTTCCAAAACAATTGCTGCTATAAAGCGGGTAAAGCCGAATTATCACAATACAGTTCCTTTGGGTTGGACATTGCTATTGGGCGCAATAGAGGCAGATGATGAATTAGCCCGCGCTTTGTTTGAAAACCTTGTAATTATGCAATATGGCGGCGCAGCTTTAACCCAAGATGTATTTGAAAGGCTACAAGCCAAGGCAAGGCAAATCACCGGTGACGAAATAACACTTGCGGCTGGCTATGGTGCAACCGAAACTGGTCCGACAGTTTGCAATGTTCATTGGTCAAATAGAGTGATGGGCCTTGTTGGACTTCCGGTTCCAGGTCTTGAGCTCAAGCTCGTGCCAATTGGCGATAAATTTGATGCCCGCGTCAAAGGGCCCGCAATAATGCCATATTACCTTAATGACAGCGCCAAAACTGCGGCGGCATTTGATGACGAAGGCTATTATTATTTGGGCGATGCATTGGCATTTTACGATCCCGAAAAGCCTGAATTGGGTTTAAAATTTGATGGGCGCACCTCGGAAGAATTTAAGATGCTAAACGGCAGCTTTGTGCAGGTTGGAAATGTTCGAACTAGCCTTATCGCTTGCGCAAATGGTATAATTAAAGATGCGATTATTTGTGGTGAAGGCAAGGCCGAATTAGGGGCTATGGTATTTTTGAACCAGAGTGAATGCAATAATTTGCTTGGACAAGATATATCGCTTGATGAATTATCGCGAAATTCGGTTATTTGCGAAGCAATTAAAGCACGCGCCCATGAAAAATTTGCGCAAATGCCAACTACAAAAGCCATAAGGCGCATTGTTTTATTGGCCGATAATCCGTCATTGGAGGATGGTGAAATCACCGATAAGGGCTATTTAAACCAAGCGCGGTGCCGCCAAAACCGCGCCAAAACCCTTGACAGCCTGTATAAAGATGACCCAAGTGTCATAATAATTTAAATGCGGAGAGAAACATGAGTGAGGCAAAAAGAACGGGCGCAGATGCATTGGTATCAACGCTCGCAGAATGTGGAATAACCCATTGTTTTGCTAATCCTGGCACGTCTGAAATGCATCTTGTGCAGGCATTAGACCGCGAACCAAGAATTCATTCAGTGCTCTGCCTTTTCGAAGGTATTGTTTCTGGCGCCGCCGATGGCTTCGCGCGAATTTCGCAAAAACCTGCCATGACGCTGCTTCACCTTGGCCCCGGCTATGGCAATGCGATTGCCAATATTCACAATGCGCGCCGCGCCTATTCGCCAATGATAAATGTGATAGGCGATCATGCAACCTACCATCGCCACCTCGAAGCACCCCTCACGTCCGATATTGAAACTATGGTAAAGCCGAATTCACTTTGGATTGGCACAGTTGAAAATGCGCAGACCGCAGGAACAATTGCCGCCGAAGCATTTAAATCAGCCTCTGAAGGTGTTGGTGGCCCAATATCATTATTGCTACCAGCCGATAGCGCTTGGCAAGATGGTGGCGAAAATGGGCATATTCCAAATATTGCGCCGCCCGCGAAAATCAATGATGGAAAAATAAAGAGCACAGCGCAAAAGCTAAAATCGGCACAAAAGCCGATCATTTTGGTTGGCGGCAAAGCACTTTGCGATGATGGCGCTTTAAAGACATTGTCGCGCCTAAATGCCTTGGGTATTCGCATTATGATGGATACTTTCCCAAGCCGCGCCGCGCGTGGTTATGGCCGCTTTGAACCCGATAGAATGCAATATTTTGGTGAAATGGCTTTGGCCGATATGGCTGGTTCAGAATTGATGGTCTATGCCGGAACCACCCAGCCGAATGCGTTTTTCGCCTATCCCAATAAGCCATCGGAGCTTGTGCCAGATGGCTGCGAGGCCTTGACACTGAGCGCGCGCGATGAAGATACTATCGATGCTTTGGCGCGCCTTGCCGATGAATTGGGCGCACCAGATGCCCCCGAACAAAAGCCGCGCGAGATAAAGCCAATGCCAACTGGCGCGCTAAATCCATTTGCCTGCGCCGAAAGCCTTGCGCGGCATATGCCAGAAAACTCAATTATTTCTGATGATGCGGTCACCGCGGGCTTGCCGCATTTCCTCGCAACCCAAAACGCCGCCAAACATGAGTGGCTATTTTTGACAGGCGGGGCAATTGGTCAAGGGCTTCCGCTTGCGATTGGGGCGCAAATGGCGGCGCCAAAGAGCAAAGTGTTCGCATTGTCGGGCGATGGTTCGGCAATGTATACAATCCAAGCTCTATGGACCATGGCGCGCGAAAAACTGCCAATTGTGACGATTATATTCGCCAATCGTTCCTATAGAATTCTTAATATTGAAATGATGCGCACCGAAGCTGGAAATGT
>CAYTWK010000052.1:0-7747 GCA_964442095.1 uncultured Caulobacteraceae bacterium
AAAGTATCTATTTTTAAATTATTTCCCGCGAGTTCGTAAACCCTATAACTAATTCTATAGGGAAAGCCTGATTTTTCTATTTTTGAGAAATTGAAAGTCTTGCCCTTTTGCTCTTCAATGGCCGCTAATATTTTGCCAGAAACTACGGAATAATAGGCAAAATAGCCGCCGAAGAGAATGGCCCCAATCAAAAGCGGAACTAATATTCCCTTTGGGTTATGAAGTTTTTGTTTCATTTATCAGCTCATTGGTTTTAGTTTCGATTGCCCCCTCTAGGCGCTCCATAAATTCTTGGCGTTTTAGGCCGGGTTCAATAGCGGGCAAAAATTCGAATACAACTTTCCCAGGGGTTCGGCCAAGGCCATGCGCAGGCCAATGAACGCCAGTATTAAGTGCCATTGGCACGCACGGCACACCCAAAAGCCCGTAAATGGCGGCAACACCTGATTTATAATCTGTTGGCGCGCCTAATTCTTGGCGCGTGCCTTCGGGGAAAATAATAATGGGCCGATTTTCGGCAAGCCTTTGATTGGCAACTTTAACCATAGCTTTGAGCGCAGCCATAGCGCCATCGCGGTCAATGCCAATCATGCCAGAGGTTTTTAAATACCAACCAAAAATCGGCATTTTGAACAATTCATTTTTGAAAATAAAGGCTGGAAAATTTAAGACTGTAAACGGTGCAATAGTATCTAATGTCGATAGATGTTTCCCAGCAATTAAAACGCCGCCGCCCAAAATATTTTCTTTGCCGCGAATTTCAATTGAAATGCCCATCAATATGCGAAGTCCGAAAAGCACAGTTCGCGACCAAATATTCATTACGTGCTTTGAAAGGCCATTATTAAATGCGACAAAAATCATTCCAAGCCCACCAATAATAAGTATTGATAGATAGAACCAAATTTCGAAAACAATCGAGCGCAAAAGGTTTATTGCTTTCATTCTTACTGCCTCGCTTTTTCTGGGTTAAAGCCAAATTTTATTCGCATTTGCGCCCCTATATACTTATAATATTCAAGACTAAGCCCCTTAACGGCGCTTGGGCTTTTCCACCATTCTTTAGAGATATAGGGCTCGGCGCTGGCTTTAAAGGGGATTAATTCAAGATCGGGCGCGCTATTTTGAATTTCTAACAATGAGCGCTGCATATGATAATTATCGGTGACAATAATAACTTTTTTGAATTTATTTTTCTTTGCCCATGCAGCAATTTCGCGGCCATTGCCAATTGTGTCCCTTGCGGATTTGCCAATATCGACGCAGCATTCATAGGTTTCAAGCTTGCCGCCTGTGACTTTCCTAAGCTCCTCTGCGGTGGCTTTGGAATAGACGCCCGAAATTAATAGTCTTTTGCCATAGCCGCCTTCTAATAGTCTGACCCCATTAATCAGCCTATCTTTGGAGCCGCCAGTTAGCGCAGCAATACCGTCGGCTTTGGGGTTTGCGCCAATTTTTTCTTCGGCAAATACGGCGTCAGCGAATTTAAAAAAATTCGAAATAATGGCGGTAGTTATTGCAACCCCAACTATGAAAAATAGACGTGAGAAAAAAGTAGATAGACGCATCATACGGGTTCTCTATACCAATTCTCGGAGAGTTTCGCGCGCGGCAATTCTTGCGGCAAGCGCGCTCGCTATGGCGGTAACAATTGGCGCGGCAATCAAAACCCAAGCATCATACCATTTCAAAAGCGCAGTTCCTTTGGTAAGCTCGCTTGCGCCAAGTCCCATTATCAGAACCCCGATCAGGGTCAAAACACCTGCACCAAGCGCACCAATTCCGCCGGAAACAAGGCCGAGACGCATAAAGCGCGCCTGAACTTCACGTGCCACAAACGCATCTTCGGCGCCAACCAGATGAAGGATTTCTACCGCTTCTCGCCGCGTCTCGAGCGCTGCGCGCGCGGCAAATCCAATAGAGGCTACAGCAGCAACTAAGAGACCCAAAAGCGCGAGAATAGCAAACCCGCGCAGAACAGCTGAGCTTCTTATAATCTCGCTTGAATAGCGACTATGATCATCAATCTCGACCTTATACCCAGCAGACGATAGAGCATTCCCAAGGTTTTTTTCAACATTATCAACCTCGGCCAAGACACCGATTTCTATCAAAGCTGGCATGGGCAAATCATCAATCAAAGCGCCGATATTTGCGCCATAGTTTCGCAATAGAGATTTTGCCTTTGCCTTGCCCATTGGAACCGCACTCGAGACACCATCTACACTTTTTGCAATTGTAATTGCCCGATTTATCGAAATTTCATCGCGCGGGCTTTCAATTAAAATGGTCATTGCGCTTTTAAGGTCTGTGGTCCAATTATCGGCTGCCCTAAAGCCTGCTCGTGCAGTTAAAGCGGCAAGGCAGCCCAAGGCGCACATAATCGCCACAACGATTGTAAGTGGCCGCACTTGACGGCTATCGGCGGGCAAAAGCGGCGCTTCGCCAAGCCCAAAAAAGCGGTTTATCGCATCAATATTGAATGCGCCAAAAGCGAAATTTTCGGTATTAAATGGCCCAATCTTCATTTTATTGGCCCATATTTCGAGGCGCTGGATACTGGGTTAAGATGCCATGTTCAATTCTTAGAACCGGCGCCCCAGAACGCTTAACCATTTCGTGGTCGTGCGTTGCAATTACAATTGTAGTTCCCAATTTATTCAATTCGACAAAAAGGCGCAAAAGCCGCGCTCCCATTTGCGGATCAACGTTACCGGTCGGCTCGTCGGCAATCAAAAGATCAGGCTTGCCAACAACTGCGCGCGCTATTGCTACCCTTTGTTGTTCACCACCAGAAAGCGTTTCGGGTAAAGCGTCCATGCGCTTGCCTAGTCCGACCCAGTTCAGCAATTCTTCGACATCGTCTTGGTAATCTGATGGTGCTTTATCGCGCACCCGAAAAGGCATTGCCAAATTATCATAAACACTAAGATGGGGTAATAATCTGAAATCTTGAAAGACAACGCCAATTCGCCGCCTTAGTTTTGGCAAATCATCGCGTGCAGCATTGCCGACATCAACACCAAACATATTTATGCGGCCCGAGCTTGGCCTTAATGCGAGATACATTAATTTCAATAAAGTCGATTTACCCGCGCCTGACGGCCCGGTTAAAAAGTAAAAGCCGCCGCGCCTAAGGTTTAGTGATACTTTATTTAATGCGACACTGGCAGCTTTTTCGGGTGCAGTAGAAGAATTATCATAGCTAAGGCTAACTTTGTCAAAATGCACAAGCGTATTAGGCGGCGCATTAGTATTTATTGCGCTTTTGTTATCTTCTCGCTGCATCCGATTATTATTCATAGTGGACTATTTGCCCGAATTAGTTTTGTAATGCAATCGCTAGGGTCATACCCTAATAAATAAATAGAATTGCTTTAAAATCTATCGTGGAATATGGGCATATGCCCTTCCCACTTCGAGCGTAATGTAGCGAATAAAGTTGGCAAATTAGAATATGATATTGAACTGTCCGGCTTGTAGTGCAAAATACCAAATTGCAGATGGGGCTATACCTGTGCACGGTCGAAATGTGCGCTGCGCCGCGTGTGGCCATTTTTGGTTTCAAAAGCCAGAAGCTGGATTGAGCGATAATGTCCAAGAGCCGACCCCTGCAAATGATTCGCCTTTAAAACAAGAAAAGAAAAAAGGATTTGGGCTACCGACATTCACACGCAAAAAGACAATTCGCGCACCCCATGAAACAGTGCGCAAAAAGGCGCTTGATAAAATTATAATATCCCAAGCAATTGGCATTGCCGCGGGTTGGATTTTGGCTTTCGGAATAATTTGGGCGGGTTTGTTTTTTGCCGTTCAAAACCGCAATGAGATTGTGCAAAAATGGCCGAAATCCGCAAGCGCATTTGCATTTTTTGGTGTTCCGGCTAATTTGTATGGGCTTGAGATAAAGTCAGTCATGGTTCGCGCAGGCTCAGATATTGTCGGCCCAAGAATCATTGTTAGCGGCGTAGTTAAATCGGTTTCCAAAACTGGCAAGCAAGTTCCCTATCTAAGAGTAACATTAGTGGACGAAAAAGGCACAAAAAAAGATAGCTGGATGGTGGATCCACAGACCATATATTTAGAGCCAAATGCGTTCCAAGCCTTTGCGACCCTGAGGCGAAATCCACCGAAAGGTAATATACGCGCCATTGTTACATTTGCTGAGCCGCCGCCAAAAGTTGGGGTTTTAAGCGCAAACGCGAAATCGACAGCTAATTCGGTAAGCGCAAAAGAGAACGCGGCGCCAAACCATTCGCTCGCGGGTGCCGATAATTCCCATAATGCACCAAGCAAGGATTCGCATGCGCCAAATGGTGACGGCGCGCATGATGCGCACGCGCCAACAACAGCGCTTGGCCGCTAATTTTTGGGCTTTATTTTAACAAATTCATCGCCTTCGATATAGCGCGCGCCAGATCCATTAATTGCGGCGCCATCATTATGATTGTAAATGGCGCAATTTTTCAAAGATAGACAGCCGCAACCAATGCAACCGTCAAGCAAGTCTCTGGTTCTGTGTAAAGCTGCAATTTTTTTATCTAATATGGCCTTTATCTTGGTGCTTATTTGCGCCCAATCATTTTGATTTGGCGTTCGCTTTAGTGGCAGATTTCTTAATTCATCGGATATTTCCTCAATACTGAGGCCCAATTGCTGGGCAATCTTAATAAATGAAACCCGCCGAATTGATGCGCGCAAAAACCGCCTTTGACCGCCATTTGTGCGAAATGGCTCGATTAGGGACTTTTCTTCATAAAATCTAAGCGCAGAAACCGCCACACCAGTTCGCTTTGCAAGCTCACCAATCGTAAGAATATCGCTTGGTTTGGGCTTAATTTCATCTGCTGTATTTTTATCCATTTAAAGCTTGACCTCAAGTTAGCTTGAGGTTGTAGCCTGAAAACTATCAAAAGAGCAACCAAAAAATGGAGAATGAAAATGCTGAAAATAAAAATCGAACATGTCAATATTAGTGTTAGCAATGCTTTTGAAACAGCCCAGATGCTCGAAGAGCTATTTGATTGGAAAATTCGTTGGCAAGGAAATTCGCAATTGGGCGGATATACAATCCATATTGGCGATGACGAGCAATATCTGGCCCTATGGTCGCCAAGCAAGGACGGCGCTCCTTTAGCAAAGTTTAAAAAGGGCGCGCCTTTAAATCATATTGGGATTGAAACCAGTGATATAGATCTAATTGAAAGGCGGGTGCGCAATTTTGGGTTTGAACCCTTTAATTTTGCGGATTATGACCCCGGAAAAAGGTTTTATTTTTTCGACAATGACGGCATTGAATATGAGATTATATCCTATGCCAAATAATTATTTACTCCAGCTTGCGGCCTGTTCAATTAAATATTGGCGAAATGCCGCAATCCGCTTTGAGCGCCGTAAGTCGGCTGGATAAATAAAGTATACATCAAGGTTCGGCCCAGGGTTGTCAGGTAATATTCTTTTGAGGTTTGGCTCAAGGCCAGCCAAATAGTTTGGCAATCCGCCAATCCCAAGACCGGCGGCAACCGTTGTTACCAAAGCCGATACGTTATTGATACTTAGGCTGGCTTCGCGCGGCTTTTGACCTTCACGGCCAAGCGTAAGGGCAAAGTCGAGAACTTTCATCTCATCGGAAGCTTTCGCGCCATAGGCAATGATTCTATGATCATCTAGGTCGCTTACTTTGCTCGGTGCACCGTTTTTATCGATATATTCTTGGGTCGCATAAAGTGCTGTATTGACCGAAAACAATTTGCGTTGAATTAGATCGGCATGGGTCGCCTGCCATAGCCTTACGGCGCATTCGGCCTCTAGGGTTGTCAAATCTAGTTCGCGGTCATCAAGTAAGAGCCGCAAAGTAACATCGGGATAAGCGTCCATAAAGCCGCCCAAACGCGGCGCAAGCCAAGTTGAGCCAAAACCGACCGGCGCAGTGATTAATAATTCACCTTGGGGCCTATCACGCGCATCTTTTAGGTTTGATTCTGCGACCGCCGCAATTGTCGCCATCTGTCCGGTTGATTGCTGCAAGACTTTTCCTGGGCCAGTAAGAATAAGCCCGCGCGCATGGCGATGGAAAAGCGGGACACCCAATTCATCTTCAAGGGCTGCGATTTGCCGCGAAACCGCAGATTGCGACAAACTCACCTTTTCTGCCGCCGCAGTCAAAGACCCCGAATCCGCCGCCGCATGAAAAGTTCTAAGTTTGTCCCAATCCATTATGACAATTCCTCTTTATTGAGCCTATTTCCGAGCAAAGCGAAGGCAAGGGCGACTGCCCGCCGGCGGTAATCCGCCGCCCCATCGGAGCATTCGCGAAGCGAATAGGCGCGAGATAAAAAAGAAAGTTCCCAATCCATTATCTATCCCTCAAGAAAATGTTCGGCATCAAGTGCTGCCATACACCCCATGCCCGCCGCAGTTACAGCTTGGCGATATTTCTCGTCGGTCACATCGCCCGCGGCAAAAACGCCTTCAATATTGGTTTTTGAAGTCCCAGCTTCGACAATAATATAGCCATTGTCTTTCATATTTACTTGGCCCGCAAATATTTCTGTTGATGGCTTGTGGCCGATTGCAACGAAAACCCCATCGCATGGAATCTTGGAAACCTCGCCAGTCTTGAGATTTTTAAGACGAACACCGGTCACGCCGCGCGGCTCGGATTCGGCCAATATTTCCTCGACAGCGCTATCCCAAATCATGCTTATTTTCGGGTTCTTGAACAATTTTTGTTGCATAATTTTTTCAGCGCGTAATTCGTCGCGGCGGTGCACCAATGTAACTTTGGAAGCAAAAGTCGTAAGGAATAACGCTTCTTCAACTGCGGTATTGCCACCACCAACAACCACAACTTCTTTGCCACGATAAAAGAAACCGTCGCAAGTCGCACACGCCGAAACCCCAAAGCCAAATAGGCTTTCTTCCTCGGCTAGGCCAAGCCATTTCGCCTGTGCGCCAGTGGCGATAATAAGGCAATCGGCGGTATAGATATTGCCCGATTCAGTAAAGGCGGTGAATGGGCGCTTTGATAAATCGACTTTTGAAACCCATTCAGCCTCAATGCGGGTTCCCATGCGCGCCGCTTGTGCTTTCATTTGTTCCATAAGCCATGGACCTTGGATTTCATGCTCATAGCCAGGGTAATTTTCAACATCAGTAGTAATGGTCAATTGCCCACCGGGTTGCGGGCCTTCAAGCAAAATCGGTTCGCGAAGGGCGCGCGCCGAATAAATCGCGGCGGTATAGCCCGCAGGTCCAGAGCCAATTATTAAAACTTGTGTATGTATTGTATTCGCCACTTTATATGCCTTTGAACTTGAATCAGCTTCAATTAAACTTGCCTATCTTCATAAGCTTTTACAATGGCCTTGGCAGCATTTTCTACATATTTTGGCAATTCATAATCCTGGCGCTTTAGAGTTCCATTCCACCAAACCGCGGCGCCTGCATCAATAAAGCTCTTGTGAAGGGTTTCAAATTTTCGCGATTTACCACTAAGGCGCGCCAAATGTATCGGTAGGCCAAAGAAGGCGGCATCCGAAATCATATTGGCGCTATCTTCGGTAATAATGGCGTAATCGGCATTTATTAGCCACGCCAAATATGGGTTTGGTCCGTCTTTTTCTTCGCTTTCAAAAAATTTGTGCCCATTGTCATTTGCGAATTTTCTAAAGATTTGCGAGATTTGGTCTGGCGTCCGGCGTGAAACTGTAATCCAAAAACATTTGTCCTTTAGGTTTTCACTTTT
>CAYTWK010000052.1:7847-9685 GCA_964442095.1 uncultured Caulobacteraceae bacterium
AATATCAGACGGCATAATGTCATTTATCGCATTGGCAAGCGCGATTGCTTGGCGCGCAATTCCTGCGCGGCCATCAGAAACGGCAAATATGCGCGGTATTATATCCAACTAACTGAAAGAATCTCTAAGCTGCGAAGGCCTGACGGCGCCGCAACTTCAACGACATCGCCCGATTCCTTGCCAATCATAGCGCGCGCTATAGGTGATGCGATTGAAATTTTGCCAGCTCTTACGTCGGCCTCATCTTCGCCCACAATTTTATAAACAGATTCAGTTTCTGTATCTTCATCGAGTACTTTGATAGTTGCGCCAAACTTAACAGTGGTTCCAGATAATTGCTTCACATCAATAACTTGCGAGCGTGCCATTTTATCTTCAAGCTCGCTTATGCGGCCTTCGATAAAGCTTTGGCGATCCTTTGCCGCGTGATATTCCGCATTCTCCGATAAATCGCCATGCGAGCGCGCTTCGGCGATAGCCGCAATAATAGCAGGCCGTTCTTCAGTTTTCAAACGCTTCAATTCTGCATCGAGGGCGGCATACCCGCTCTCTGTCATAGGTATTTTTTCCATGTCGGGATTTCCAATTAATGTCTATAGTTTGTTATTTAAATTCGGTTTGTCAAGCATAGGCCTGCAGTGGTTTAACTTTCATGTCTGCTATCTTGTCAGATTTGATAGCCATTATTGCTGCGCGTGCGCCATTGATAGTTGTGTAATAAGAGACACTATTCATCAAGGCTGCTCTACGAATATCAAAACTATCTTTTAGGCTCTGTGCGCCTTCGGTCGTATTGATAACCATTTGAATCTTACCATCAATTATTGCATCTTGGATATGGGGGCGACCTTCTAAAACCTTGTTTATTCTAGTCGAAGCAATACCATTTTCTAGTAAAACCTTATGAGTTCCATGGGTCGCAACAATGTCAAAACCTGATGCTAAATATTCGCGCGCGATTGGAATTATAGCTTCTTTGTCACTGTTTTTAACCGAGATGAATGCAGTGCCACCTTTTGGCAATACCATACCAGCGCCCAATTGCGACTTTAAGAAAGCACCCGCAAAGTCATCGTCCAGACCCATTACTTCGCCTGTTGAGCGCATTTCAGGCCCCAAAATAGGATCAACACCAGCAAATCTTGCAAATGGGAAAACCGCCTCTTTGACGGCGACATGTTTTAGTTTCTTGGACACAAGATTGAAGCTTGCAAGTTTTTCACCAGCTTGAAGTTTTGCGGCAATTGAAGCAATTGGTATATTAACTGCTTTGGCAACAAATGGCGCGGTTCTTGAGGCGCGCGGATTGGCTTCTAATATGTAGATTTCATCGTCTTTCACGGCAAACTGGACATTCATCAAACCCTTTACTGACAGAGCCTTTGCCAAAACAATTGTCTGTCTCTCAATTTCTTTGACTATTGTTTCGCTTAATGAATATGGCGGCAATGCACAGGCGCTATCGCCGGAATGTATGCCAGCTTCTTCGATATGTTCCATAATTCCTGCGACAAAAACATCAGTCCCATCAGATAAGGCATCAACGTCAACTTCAATAGCATCGCGCAAATATTGGTCTATCAAAACCGGATTATTGCCCGAAACAATAACCGCCTCGCGGACATATCTCTTAAGGCTCGCCTCATCATGGACAATTTCCATAGCTCTGCCACCTAAAACATATGAAGGGCGAACTACCACGGGATAGCCAACTTTGGCTGCACCCAATAGTGCCTCTTCTTCGGTGCGGGCGGTTGCATTGCGCGGCTGTATAAGGCCTATTTTATGCAATAATTCTTGGAAGCGTTCTCTATCTTCGGCAATATCGATACTATCAA
>CAYTWK010000053.1:0-9679 GCA_964442095.1 uncultured Caulobacteraceae bacterium
GCCAAATCAAGCGAAATTGCGCCTAATATGATTTTATTATTCCAAACAAATTTAAGCCCATCTTTGATAAGGCTTAGGGTAGAAACCTCAATTTTATTAAAAACTTGCTTGGGCGTTTTGGTGAAAATAACGACTATTAGAGCCAAAACTAATAATATCATGCAGCTCAAATATACGTTTTGCGCACCATTAATATATAAAAAACCACCAATCGCGGGCCCAATTATGCTTGCGCCCTGAAATGCCAATGAATTCCACGCTATTGCTTGTGGCAATTCTTCTGGCGGCACTAGGCTTGGCCCAAGCGCGGTAATTGCTGGTGGCATAAAGGCGCGAATAATGCCAAATCCGCCGCATACTATAAACACAGTTATCATAGCGCTTTGGGTTTGCATTTTAGTTGATGCAATTAAAGCAATTGAAAGCCCAATCTGAACTAGAAAGCAAAGCGTGATTATAAGCCGTCTATCTATTCTATCAGCGGTTTGGCCGCCAATAAGGCCGAGCAAGAACAATGGCACGAATTGCGCAAGCCCCGTAAGGCCTAATAAAAACGCACTATCGGCAATCGACATGGTTTGCCGCGCAAGGGCATATATTTGCCATGCTACGGCAACCGATTGCATTTGCAGCCCGACGACCGCCAATACCCGCATTAGCCAAAATAGCGCAAAACTCCGGTGGCGAAATACACCGAGAGACGGCGGCTTTATTTTTGATAGAATAGACACGCATTTTGAATGCATGATTTGGACATAGATAACAAGCGCTTGGGGTTAAAGTATATGCAGCAATTGCTTTTATTTTGCGATAAAATGCGTCAAAGCGCTTTGCATGAAAAATAGCGCATTGCCAGATTTGGCGCAAAACATAGAAATTATACCCGACGGCCCTCACTTTGATAAAGAGGTCGAGAGGCTTTGCACCCAAAGTTTTGGTCCGGGGCGTTTTGCCAAAGCCGCAAGCCTTTTACGTGAAAATAATGTTTGCAAATATTCGCTTTCGCGCGCAATTGCTTCGCCTGATGGCGATGGAATAATCGCTGCGTGCCGAATTTATGGCATTATTGATGATAATGGAAAAGACGCACTTTTTCTTGGGCCAATTGTTGTCGATAAAGAGTTTCAGGGAAATGGTATTGGCGCAATGCTTTTGGGTTCAGTTATTGCTGCTTGCGATAATATAGACCATAGCGCAATAATTTTGGTTGGCGATTTGCCATTTTTTGGCCAATTTGGCTTCACCAAAGTTCCAGAAGGCCAATTGATTTTGCCAGCCTCCACAAATTCTAATCGTTTGCTTTGGCGCGTCCAAAAGAGCGCTTTAGCCCAAGATTTGCCGTTCGGGAAATTGCGCCGCCCTCTTTAAACCATGCCAAGAGCGCCAATAGGCTAAGCAAGATTGCAAAGATCCAAGCTGGCAAAATCGGTGTATAGGCGATTGATTGCCTTGATTTATAATTATTCTGCTTTAGCGCCCATTCATTATTGTCTAGAACTAGCCCGTTCTTGTGCGCAAACCTCGGCAATTCGCCATTCGCCTCTAATCCAATAAAGCGCGATTTACTTTGGCTATTGCCAAAATAATCTTGAATTCCTTTATCTAGCGCCACAAGATTTCTATCGGTTTCGTTTTTTATTTTATATATAATGCTCGAGCTTGCATCACCAATTCTGGCCCGATACAACCCGAATTTAGGGTCATTTATTAAATATTCGAGCATACCATTTGCGCCAGTTGTTAATGCAATTTCTTGCGCGGTTTGCGTTTGGTTTGGCAAATTTGGCGCAAATAATTCTAGGGAATTATTATCATATTGAATATTTGAATACGTAATTTTTAGGCCACTATCAGTCTTTGAAAAAACCAAGTTTTCCGCAGCTAAATCTGGATCTTTCAAAAGCCAATGAATAATCCGCGCCATTAAAGTGCGAAACGGGCCACCACCTTCATAACCACGCTGCCAGAGCCAAGATCTATCGCTAAGGATTGTGCCAATTCGGCCATTTCCTGCGGCGGAGGTAATCAAAAGCGGCTCACCATTTGCCTCCAATAGGACATCGCCGTTTGCTTTATACTTTATCGCCCCTGTCCAGCGCCCCCATGATTGCTGTTGGTCTGCAAAATCTTTGGTGATTGGGTGCAAAAGACCGGTTTGGGTTAGGCTCGGTTTGAATGGGGTTTCAATTAATTCTGCACCGCCAGAGAGCGGCATGAGGCGGGCAATAGAGGTCGCCATAATTCCATTATTTGCAATTTCATCCGGCCCTGCGAGATATAAAAAGCCGCCGCCGCGCTCTATCCAAGCGGCAACCCGTGCAAGATAATAATCATCCAATGCATCGAGCCGTTTAAACCTATCAAAGACAATTAAATCAAAACTATCCAAATGCTCAAAGAATAATTCGTCAGTCGGAAAGGGGATTAAGGAAAGCGGCGTAAAATTTTCATCGTCTTCATCTTCTGGGCCACGCAAAATAGTAAAATGAATCAAATCAATATTGGGATCCGATTTCAATAAATTGCGCCAAGCGCGCGCGCCTTCATATGGTTCGCCGGTCACTAATAGGACCTTTAGGCTTTCGTTGATGCCAATAATATCATGGACAATAGCGTTATTTGCGGTGCTTATCTCGTTGGTTATAGGCAAAACTTCAAAGACGATATTATTTTTGCCGCGCCTATTAATTGGCACTTCTATTTGGATTTCGCTATTGGTTTTGGCTATGACCTCTACCTTATCATCATTGCCGTTGCGGACAATGATTTTGGCACTATTAGTGCCCACTCCATCTAGTGAAACCTTTATGGTGAATTTGGCATTTGTGCCAATTTTTGCCGAAGCTGGCGCGTTTATTAATTCAATTCTTTGGTCAGTTTCATTTTGTGCGCCAATTAGAATTTGATGAATTGGATAATTTCGCTTTTGAACATCAATAGGGTTTATCTGACCATCGCCTATATAAATGGCGCCGCCAATCTGCCCCTTTGGTATATCGTTAAATGCTTCATTAAGTGCGTCCGAAAGGCTGGATCCATTATTGGTGTCGTCCATATAAATGGTTTTGGTTTCAATATTGGAATGAAGCGATAGTGCATTTTTTAGCTTTTGCGCGGCAATATTTGCGCCATTCATTCGCCCCGATGCTTTCATAGAGCTGGTGTTATCAATAATAATTGCTACGACATCTTTTTTCGCAATCGATGTAATATTGGCAATATTTGGGTTTGATAGAAAAGCCAAAACACCTATGAAAAAGAGCCCGCGCCAAAGGATTTTTTGCCCCATAAAGCGAGCCGCAACAATAATAGCGACAATTAGGACAACCAAAATCAATAAAGCAATGTTTGGCAAAAGCGGCAAAAAGCGTATGGATTGGAAAATATCGTCCATTATTTTGGCCGCGCTTTCTGGCGCTCTAAAATTGCCGGAACATGGACTTGGTCGGCCTTATATTGACCCGTTAAAGCATAAAGATATATGTTAATGCCGACATTAAGCGCACTATTGCGGTTTTGGTGGCCAAGTGTTCCCCACGCCAAAGCATAGTCGCCATCGCCTATTACGATTGGGCTAACGCCATCATTCGCACTTGCCGATAAAGAAGCACGGCTTTGCGCCCAGAGCTTGGCATTTTGAAAATTTCCGGGAAAGCCATATAATAAATAAAAGCTTTTGGCCAAAACATGATCTTGAGTAACTTGCTCGAGTGGTGGAACCACAAGCCCACTTAAAGCGATTTGAACGTTTTGGCGCGCGAGATTTTGGTTTAGACCCGCGCCGCGCGTATCTATAAACAAAAGCCCACCATTGCGCATAAATTGATTTAGCCTTTGTTGCGCAATCGGGCTTTGCGGCATTGGATTATTGCCTAAACGCCAATAAATTATCGGATAAAGCGCTAATTCATCATTACTCGCGTCTAGGCCAATAATTGGTCCGGCTTGAACGCTAGTTCTTGCATTTAGAGCAATCTGTAGATTCTCAAGACCGCGCATCATAATTGCGTTATTGGCCGCATCATTTGTCTTTAAATAGGCAAGCTTAACGCCATTGGGATTGGGCTTTAAATTATTTTGGTTATTTGGCTCAGCATAGGAAAAATCCGCGCCAATTAAGAACATAAATAATGCGAAAATCACAAGTTTATGCGCTTGGAATCTTAATCGAAAATTCGCGAGTTTTCTTAAATAGACTTCAAATTTTGTAATCAATTTAGCAAATAGACCAATCGAATAAAGCCAATCAAATAAAAGCCCCAATAGTGCCATCAGTAATAAAAGCGGTTGCAGCTTTATCGCGCCAGTCTGGTTATCTTTAAGGGTTTCAAAATTGGATGGAAATTCGCTGATGGCTTTAAAGCTTGTTCCTTGTTCATATGCTTGCCTTATGGTTCGCGCTTCAATATTTTCGTAAATGCCGGGCCAAATCGGGCTTTTGCTCTTAGCCATGTCAATCGGCGGATTTGGCTTTGGGGGGGATTGCAAATTGCCAAAGCCATCTATTAGTTTTACGGCGGACATTGGCAAATCTGATTGGCGAATATTGCTTGGTAATATGGGGCTATTGGCGCGGCTTATGATACGTTTTAATAATGCTGGCTGTAAACCCGAATAGGCAATATCCGACCAATATGGCGCGGCGCTGGTATGGATTGCAATTATTTCGCCTTTGCCAAATTTTCGTGCGCTTATAAATGGTGTTCCATCGCTTAGGCGGGCCCAGATATTTACACTATCTTCTGAATCCATCAATTTTGCTATATTGGTTGGAACCGCGCCTTTCGGGGGTTCAATGCCAAAAAAAGGGCTATTTGCGCTAAATGGACTTATAGAAATTGGCTCTATGTTTAAGGCATCCTTGATATTACGCGGTTCGGGTGCAAATGGTGCGGTGACTAATTCATCATTCGGAACCGATATTGCCTGTGGCCCAATATAGCGAACTAATAGGCCGCCTTTATCAATGAACTTCTTCAGAGCGTCTGCTTCTTGTTTACTAAAGCCCGCTCTATCGCCAATTATTATTGCATTTGCATCGCTTTGCGCTAGGTCTTTAATCTCGGCTTGGTAAACATCGGCGAATTGCTTTGATGCCGCCGCTATATAATTTGTATCGGATAAAAGTGGCTGCTCGGCCTCGGTCGGTTTTTCAATGCCAACCAATGCACGTCTATCAAAACTATCGAGAAGGAAAACTGCCGATGCTGATTGCGTCCCTCTAATTCTGGCATAGGCGATTTTTCGCGCTATAGTCTGATTGATACTTTCCAAAAAGAGTCTGCCAAAGCCATTTTCCCCCTTAACACTTGCAAGGACAATATTATTTGAAGAATAGAAATCGACAAACACATTTGAACTCTTGCTTGCGGCCACATATTCAAATTCAATAGTATTTGATTTTTGCACAACACTTTTAAGCGCCGAAGCTTCAATTAGCGGCGGAACATATAGCTGCACTTCATCAATCGCATTGGCACTGAGCTCTTTTAACAATAATTCGGTATTTTCATGGATTAAGCCATCTGCGAAATAATAGATTTTGGCCTTTTGGTTTAGCTTTTCAATGCTGGTCGCGGCATTTTTATGATTGAAGAAAAATGGCTTTGGCTGGATATTCAGGGCAAGGTTTTCGGCCTCATTAATATCTAAAGCACCTATCGTAATGTCTTTTTCTAATATGCCAATCGAAATTGGGATTATATGAAACTGCGTTTGCCCATTATTTGTTATTCTCAAATTCTCGAATGCGCTTTTTATTGCGGATCTTGTATTTTCATAATTATTGGCCGCAGTATAGCTATCTTCGATTAGTATAATTATCCGGTTCGTAGCTTCATTATTCTGAACCTTTTCAAGAATAATCATCGGGTTTGCTATGCCAATTATAAGCGCCGAAAGCGCAAACATACGCAAAATTTTCAACCAAATTGGCGCATCATTGGCGCTATTTTTGCCACTTTCAAGACCCAATAAGAAATACGCTGATGGCAAACTAAGCGTCTTTGGCTTTGGCGGGATAATGCGCGAAATCCACCAAATTATTGGCACTAATAATAGCGCAGCCAATGCTAATGATTCAATTTTTAGGGCAGACCAGTCCATTAAATATCTACTAGCCTATTGCGCTTTGACAATAAAATGCAAATCTCGAGGCATTTTTGAAAGGCATCATCTTTCGTTACGCCTTCGATAAATTCGGCTTTGAATTCGTTTGCTAATCGCGCTAATTCTGCAAAATGGGCATTATAGCTTTTGCAAAAGTCCGATTTAATGCTCTGGCAATCTTCTACAAGGATTGGTTCAAAACCATCGACAAATGGCCTGAATTCTATGCGGCCCTCAAAATTAAACTCGCGCTCATTAGAATCATGAATCACAAGCAATATGATTTTACACTTTGCCTTTTGCGCTTTTAGCAGCATCTCTTTGAACCAGCTTATTTCACCGAGCCCGTCAGTAATAATAATTGCAGAGCCTGCGCTAAAGTTTTGTGGAAGCCTTGCTCCAGCATGCCGAAGGCTATTCAAATTTATCGCGTTTTGTCTATTGAATGGCTTGGAGCTAATTATCGCAGCCATTTCATTATTTAATTTCAAATAACTTATTATCGCCATTGCCAATAAAAGCGCGAAATTGGATTTTTTCGGAAGACTAGCAACCGAGCTCCAATTCATTTGGGGGCTATTATCGCACCAAAATTGTATTTTTAGCGGCTTTTGGACTTCAAATTCTTTTAAAATTACTTTGTCGGATTTTGCACTTTTGCGCCATGCTATGTTTCTTAATTCCTCGCCATTCGCATGCTCACGGAATTGCCAAAAATCGCTACCGCTGCCTGCTTTGCTTCGATTATGCTTTCCGCCAAATTGGGTATTATTTGATTGGGGCAAGGAAAACTGCATAGATTTTATCTTGCTATCAATTTGTGCCGCCAGTCGGTTGGCATTGTTCAAAATCCACTGGTCATTAAAATCAATATCACCGAGAACCATTTTCTTAGCCTAGAGACGTGAAAGCAGCATCTATCAGTGCTTGTGGGGTTTGGTTCACGCCGCCGTTCCAATTCAATGCCATACGATGCGAAAGAGCGCTATGGGCAACGCTTGAAAGATCAAAAAGACTTGGCGTGACAAAGCCGCGCAATAGAGCATGCGCCTTTGACGCCATAATCAATGCCTGTCCGCCGCGCGGCCCTGGGCCCCATTCTAGATTCTCTCTAACGATTTTTAGCTTTGTAGTTTCTGGCCGTAATTGGCGCACCAAAGTAAGCGCGCTATTAAGGAAGTCTTCGCCAATCGGCATTTTGCGCACCATTTCTTGCAGTGATAATAGTTCGCCCACTTTTATCCCTTGGGTTTGAATGTCATCAATATCCCCTGTGGTCTTTAAAAGGATTTCCCTTTCAGTTTCTTCATCTGGGTAGGGCACATTAATCTGTAACATAAATCTATCTAATTGTGCCTCGGGCAGGGGGTATGCCCCTTCATGTTCGATGGGGTTTTGGGTCGCAAGGACGTGAAATGGATTGTCCAAAGCCCGATTTTTCCCAAAAATTGCAACGCGGCGCTCTTGCATTGCCTGCAGAAGTGCCGATTGGGTTCTTGGGCTTGCGCGGTTAATTTCATCGGCCATCATTACTTGGGTGAAAATCGGCCCCTCAATAAAACGAAAGCTACGTTTGCCGTTTTCGTCAGTTTCCAATACTTCGGAGCCTAGAATATCGCTTGGCATTAAATCGGGTGTGAATTGGACGCGATTAAACCTTAGGCCGCAGGCGTTTGAGATTGCTTCGACTAATTTGGTTTTTGCAAGACCCGGCATGCCAATTAATAAAGCGTGGCCGCCGCCCAAAATCGCGCAAAGTGACAGATTAACGACTGCATCTTGGCCGATGATAACGCTATTAATACTATTGATAGCCTTCTGCGCCAGCGCGTTTGCTGCATCAAAAATCTGTTCGGTGGAACCAGAATTTGCTTTGTCAATTATCGAAGCATTAGTTTTATCGTCTATTGGCGCTTTGGGCATATTTCTGTCATAAAAAAGAGTTTGTAATCTAATTGACTATACATTGATTAGTCGCTTAATAAACCTCTCTTTAGAAGGTAATTATTTTAAATGTCAGCACAATATTCAGATGGTGAAAGCCTTGCGGATTTTATCGCCAAGATTTCACGCAATATTGAATTTGACCAAAAATCTTTGCCGCCAGTTGAAAAATGGAACCCTGATAATTGCGGCGATATTGGCATGGAAATCCGCAAAGACGGAAGCTGGTGGCATGCTGGCGCGCGAATAAATAGGCCAAATATGATTAGGCTATTTTCGCGCATTTTGCGAAAAGATAATGATGGCGAAACTTATTTGGTAACGCCTTATGAAAAGATTATTGTAAAAGTTGAAGACGCACATTTTTTGGCGGTGCAGATTGATTGTCATAATAGAGGACCAAATCAAAGCATTATTGCCACCACAAATGTCGGCGATATAGTAACTATTGGAAAGCAAAACCCGCTTTGCGTCAATATTAACCCCATCAGCCGAACCCCCAGACCTTACATTACAATTCGCGGCCGGCTAAACGCGCTTTTGCTTCGCGCACCATTTTATGAATTGGTTGAATATGGAACCCAGAGCGGCAATGATTATGGCGTTTATTCGCAAAATTGCTTTTTTAAAATAGATGGGCTTGAATAGTGCAAAAGCAATATTGGCAAGAAAAACTAAAAAATGGTCTTAGGTCGATAAGCGAAATAGCGCCAGATCACGAATATGATTTTCATGATCAAGGCGATGATTTTCACGAAATAATGGTGCAAAATCAAACGCCGCCCAGGCGTGCAGCAGTTCTGGTTCCCCTAGTTTGGCGCGGCGACACCCTAAAGGTGATATTGACCCAACGAACCGAGAATTTATCAAAGCACGCGGGCCAAATCGCTTTTCCAGGGGGCACGCGCGATAAAACTGACAAAGATTTGGTGCACACCGCCCTTAGAGAGGCGCAAGAGGAAATCGGCCTAGAGCCGAGCTTAGCTGAGATTATTGGTGCCTCTAATAATTATTTTTCGCGCTCTAATTTCCTAATAACTCCAATTCTAGCCATTTTGGATAAAGAGGCCGACTTTAAGGCGAATGAGAATGAAGTTGCAAAAATATTTGAGCTTCCGTTCGAGTTTTTAATAGACCCAGCCCAGCAAAAAGTGCATAATAGGGTTTTTGAGGGTGTTACCCGCTATTACCGTGCGATTGAATGTGAAGGCTATTATATTTGGGGTGTGACTGCCTCTTTGTTTCACGGCATTGGTAATCGGCTTTCGCTCTAATTGGAAATCGCCATTCGATGAATATCGCTCAGGAGAATAAGACTAGTCAAAATATTTTGGCAAAAAAGGACTTTATCCTTGATGTCAATAATAGAAAAATTATGGAGGCTCTAAACTCTGATGGGCTTGAAAATGCGCGCTATGTCGGCGGCTGTGTTCGAAATAGCCTTTTGGGTGCGCCTGTCAAAGATATTGATATTGCCACAAAATTATGGCCGCGCGAAATCATAGCATCTCTCGAAGCGCATAAGATTCGTTATGTGCCAACCGGCATTGAGCATGGAACCATAAGCGCAATAATCGATAATCGCGCTATCGAAATTACGACCTTGCGCCGCGATGTCCAAACCGAT